>CADEDX010000459.1 GCA_902826195.1 uncultured Bradyrhizobium sp.
CGACGCACTGCATCGAGCCGTCGACGCCTACCCGGACTATGCGCCGGCCCGGAGCCTGCTCGGGTTCTGCCTGGTGTTTTCAGCGCATAATGGCTGGATCGATCGCGACCAGGGCTTGCGAGCCGCCCGGCCGCACATCGTTCGGGCGATCGCGCTGGATGATTGTGATCCATGGGCCCAGATTGCGCTCGGATATTGGTCGATGATGGAATGGCGCACCGAAGAATCGATCGCGGCGTTCCGGCGCGCCGTCAGCCTCAATCCGAGTTCAGCGGCCGCGCATTGTTATCTCAGTCACGGATTGGCGTTCTCCGGGCAAGGTGACGAAGCGATCGCGCATGGGAACGAGGCGATCCGGCTCAGCCCGCTTGATCCCGACACCGCGATGGTCCTCGGCGGCATTGCCGTCGCGCATTATCTCGCCAGCCGATATGCGCAAGCTTTCGAGACGTCGGAGCAGTTGCTGCGGCTGCGCCCAGGCTTTCATGGCGCTCAGCGCCTGCGCTGCGCGAGCCTGGCCCAGATGGGCAGAGTGGAGGAGGCGAGACAATCCCTCGTCGCCGTCCGGATCGAGCAACCCCAGCTCTCGGTCGACTGGATCAGGTCGAGCGTTCCTTACCAGACGCCTGAGTTGATGGAACACTTTCTCGCGGGAATGCGAAAGGCCGGGCTGACCTGAGGTCAAGACAAGGGAAGGGCGTGCAGGCTCGGATATTTAAACGCTCGCGATGAGGTGGAGAGAACCGTTGCGTGGCTCATCCGGGTGTGCGACTTCAGCTTGGTTACCGTGTCTGGCTCACAAGTCCTGCCGCGTCAGCCTTCCCTGCGGCGCCGGCGAGCGGGCAGGCGCCTTCTTCGCCGGCGCCTCGCCGCCGGTGAGCGCCATCACCGAGACCGATACCACGCGGTCGATGATCGCCTGGACGTCGTTGAGGTCGCATTTCCCTTCCGACAATTTCGTCAGCCGCTCCTTTTCGCGGATGGTGTGGTGCGACATCGCCAACGCGAAATGCAGGCCCCAGTAGAGGTCGGCGTCGTCGCGGCCGGGCATCGCGCGGCGCATCGCGGCGATGAACTTTCGCAGATGGTCGACCTCACGGTTCTTGATGCGGCGGATCGGCGCCACCGACTCGATCGAGGCGCGGATCATGAAGCGCGCCGCGGTCGAGCCTTCGCGGTCGGGGCCGAGGCAGCCGCGCAGCGTCGGGCCGACCAGCGCGCGCAAAATGGCGTCGATCGGGGCGCGGCCGCCGCCGCTCTCCTCCGCGGCCTTTAATTCATTCAGCCGCTCGCGGTTGGTAGCGAGGCTGCGGCTGACGAACAACTCGGCGATCAGTTCGTCCTTGGAGCCGAAATGATAGTTCACCGCGGCGAGGTTGACGTTCGCTTCGGCGACGATGTCGCGCAGCGTCACGTCGCCAAAACCGCGGTCGGCATAAAGCCGTTCGGCGGCGGCGAGGATCGCGGACCGGGTCTGATCGCTCGGCATATCTGGCCCCCGCTTGAGTGGTTGCAATTCAAACACTTGTATGAAACTATCGTTTGAAGGGCGGGAATGTCAATTCACGTTTGCGAACAGGTCGCATTTTCCGCCGGTCCGGACTGTCGCAGTCCCTGCCAAATGGCTTGCAGGCCATCGGCGACGGGCGGACAGTGCGGCCCAACCATTTCAGAAGCCCACCCAGCCGAGGAGCGTCCCATGAACTTCGATATGTCCGACAAGCAGAAGGAATGGCTGAACCGCGTGCAGGCGTTCATGAAGACGCATGTCCGTCCCGCGGTTCCGATCTACGACAAGCAGGATGCCGAGGGCCCGCGCTGGAAGGTGATCCCGATCCTCGAGGATCTGAAGAAGAAGGCAAAGGCCGAAGGCCTCTGGAACATGTTCATGCCGCCGAATTCGCATGAGGATGACGAATTCCGTGGCGCGGGATTGACCAACCTCGAATATGCGATGCTGGCGGAAGAGATGGGCCGGATCTCCTGGGCCTCGGAGGTGTTCAACTGCTCCGCGCCCGATACCGGCAACATGGAAGTGTTCATCCGCTACGGCAGCAAGGAGCAGAAGCGGAAATGGCTGAAGCCGCTGATGGAAGGCGAGATCCGTTCCGCCTTCCTGATGACCGAGCCGGCCGTGGCGTCTTCGGATGCCACCAACATCGAAACGCGCATCGAAAAGGACGGCGATCACTACGTCATCAACGGCCGCAAATGGTGGTCGTCGGGCGTCGGCGATCCCCG
Organism: uncultured Bradyrhizobium sp.; assembly: GCA_902826195.1. GTDB lineage: Bacteria > Pseudomonadota > Alphaproteobacteria > Rhizobiales > Xanthobacteraceae > Bradyrhizobium. The sequence continues at coordinate 2,242 of CADEDX010000459.1, forward strand.
CTGCAAGATTGCGATCCTGATGGGCAAGACCGATTTCAAGGCGGCCAAGCACCAGCAGCAATCCCAGATCCTGGTGCCGCTCGACACCCCCGGCATCAAGGTGGAAAAGATGCTGCCGGTGTTCGGCTTCGACGACGCGCCGCACGGCCATGCCCAGGTGCTGCTGGAGAACGTCCGCGTGCCGAAGGAAAACATCTTGCTCGGCGAGGGCCGCGGTTTCGAGATCGCGCAGGGCCGGCTCGGTCCAGGCCGCATCCATCACTGCATGCGCACCATCGGCAAGGCCGAGGAGGCGCTGGAGAAGATGGTGAAGCGGCTGGCCTCGCGCACCGCGTTCGGCAAGAAGATCATCGAACACTCGGTGTGGGAACAGCGCATAGGCGAGGCGCGTGCCGACATCGAGATGAACCGTCTGCTGTGCCTCAAGGCCGCCGACATGATGGACAAGGTCGGCAACAAGACCGCGCAGGCCGAGATCGCGATGATCAAGGTCACGGCGCCGAACATGGCGCTGAAGATCATCGACAACGCCATCCAGGCCTATGGCGGCGGCGGCGTCTCCGACGAGGCCGGGCTGGCCAAGGATTACGCCCATATCCGGACGCTTCGGCTGGCGGATGGTCCTGACGAGGTGCACAATCGCGCCATTGCCAGACTTGAACTTCGGAAGTATGCAAACTCTACGCATTAGCGGGAGGCCACGGACGGCGCTCCCCAACCTCTAAGAAGAAATTTCAAGGGAGCGTCATCGTGGCGGACGGCGTCAGGAAAGACGAAGAGTTCTCGGGCACCAAGGAAGTCGAGGAGCGCCATCGCATCAACGAGGCGAACCTCGACGGATGGATGCGCGAGCATGTCGAGGGCTATCAGGGGCCGCTGAAAGTCCTGCAGTTCAAGGGCGGCCAGTCCAACCCGACCTACAAGATCGAGACGCCGGCGCGCGCCTACGTGATGCGGCGCAAACCGTTCGGCAAACTGCTGCCGTCGGCGCATGCGGTGGACCGCGAGTTTCGCGTCATCGCGGCACTGGGCAAGCAGGGCTTTCCGGTCGCCAAAGCCTATGCGCTGTGCACCGACGATGCCGTGATTGGCTCGGCCTTCTACATCATGTCGATGGAAGAGGGGCGGGTGTTCTGGGATCCGACGCTGCCGAGCCAGACGCCGGACGCGCGTCGCAAGATTTTCACCAGCAAGATCGAGACGTTGGCCAACCTCCATGTCTTCGATCCCGAAAAAATCGGGCTCGGCGATTTCGGCAAGCCCGGCAATTATTTTGCCCGCCAGGTCGACCGCTGGACCAAGCAGTATCGCGCCTCCGAAACGCAGCATATTCCGGAATTCGAAAAGCTCGCCGAATGGTTGCCCAAAACCGTACCGGCGCAGGCGCGCGCTTCGGTGGTGCATGGCGACTACCGTCTCGACAACATGATTTTCCATGCGACGGAACCGCGCGTGCAGGCGGTGCTCGACTGGGAACTGTCGACGCTCGGCGATCCCATGGCCGACTTCACCTATCTCTTGATGCAGTGGACCATGCCGGGTCTCGCCAATGCCGACCTCAAGGCGCTCAACATTCCGAGCCTGGAAGAGGCTGCGCAGATCTACTGCAACGTCACCGGCAGCGCGGTGCCCGATCTGAACTGGTATTTTGCCTACAATTTGTTCCGTCTCGCCGGCATCACACAGGGCATCGCCGGGCGCGTTCGCGACGGCACCGCGGCCAACGCCAAGGCATTGGAGTCGGCGGCGCGCACCGTGCCGTTGTCAAAAGCTTCCTGGGAATACGCGCAGAAGGCCGGCGCGACCTGACGCGCGCCGTTCCTTGGCTCTCTCCCCGAATATCCGCGGCAGCCTGCTCATGGGCGTTGCCATGGCGGCCTTCACGACGAACGACAGCATCACCAAGTCGGTTACGTCGGAAATGAATTTTGGCCAAGTGATGCTGGTTCGTGGCATGTTCGCGATCGTGCTGGTCGCGGCCTTCGCCTGGTATCAGGGAGCGTTGCGTCCGCTGCGCACGTTGATGCTCAAGCCCGTTGCGCTGCGCGTCTGCGGCGAGATCGGCGGCACCATCACCTTCATGGCGGCGCTGGCGCATTTGCCGCTCGCCAATACTTCGGCGATCTTTCAGGCGCTGCCGCTGGCGATCACGCTCGGCGCCGCGCTGATCTTTGGTGAGCCGGTCGGCTGGCGCCGCTGGTCCGCGATCGGCGTCGGCTTCGTCGGCGTCCTCATCATCGTGCGGCCGGGGCTTGTCGGCTTCAATCAGTTTGCTTTGCTCGCGCTTCTATCTGTGGCGTTCTGCGCGCTGCGCGATCTCGCCACGCGAAGGATTCCCGCGCACATTCCATCGCTGTTCATCACCTTGCTGACGACGATCACCGTGACCTCGGCGGGCGGTCTCATCTTCATTCCGCTCGGCGGCTGGACGCCGCCCTCGACGCATTCGCTCGGCCTGCTGGCGTTCACTTCGGTGCTGCTGCTGATCGGCTATCAGTGCATCATTACCGCGCTGCGCACCGGCGATATCTCGGCGGTGGCGCCGTTCCGCTATTCCGCGCTGCTGTGGGCGATGCTGCTCGGTTACGTCGTGTTCGGCGACGTGCCCGACGCAATGATGGTGCTGGGCGCGTCAATCATCGTAGCCTCCGGCCTCTACGCGTTCTACCGCGAGCGCATCCGCCACCGCGCACTGGCCGCGGAGAGCTCCGGCCTGCCGCCGGACGGGTTGTGATCGCATCGCGAGAGCCCATATCCACGAAGCCGATTGGAGAGGGGTTCATGATCCAGCAACTGCGCATCTATGAAATATTCGAAAACAACAAGGCTGCCTTCCACACGCGCTTTCGCGATCATGCCGCGCGGATCATGCAAAAAAATACGGTTTCCGGATCGTGGCGATGTGGGCGACGAAATTCGGCGACCGGACCGAGTTTGCCTATCTGCTGGAATGGCCCGATGAGACGACCAAGACGGCCGCATGGTCGGCTTTCATGGCCGATGCCGAATGGGCCGAGATCAAGCGCGTGACGAGCGCCGAACACGGCGTCATGGTTGGCCAAATCGAGGATAGGCTGCTGACGCAGACTGATTATTCGCCGGCGAAGGGCAGGAGCCTTTTGGCGGCATCAGCTTAAATCAGTCCAATGCCCCCGCGCGGTGCGGCACGAAGTGACGCGCCGCTGAGCCGAGACCCAAGCCGCGTCAGACCGGCTTCCCGGCATACGGTATCGACGCAGTAAGGCCGCCGTCGACCGGGATCGCCTGGCCGTTGACGTAGGACGCATCGTCGCTCGCAAGGAACAGGCCCATCGCCGCGAGTTCGTGCGGCTGGCCGGCGCGCTTCAACGGATTGAGCTGGCCGATCTTGTCGGCGGTGCCGCGCTCCTTGGCGCGGTCGAACACCGGCTTGGTCATGCCGGTCTCGATCAGTCCGGGGCATACCGCGTTGATGCGCACGCCGGTGCCGGACAG
>CADEDX010000460.1 GCA_902826195.1 uncultured Bradyrhizobium sp.
TGCCGGTCGGCACGCTGTACGACCCCTTCATCGAGCGCGGCCTCGATGCGCTGAACTATGCCTGTTACCAGGACGCCCGTTTCATGGTGGCGGCGACGCCGTCGGGCATCACGCTGGCGCCGGAGGGTGGCGCGCACCAGTCGATCGCCACGCCGCTGATCGGGATGGCTCAGGATGGGCTGGCCTCGTTCGAGCCCGCCTTCGTCGATGAACTTGCCGTGATCATGGGATGGGGCTTTCGCCACATGCAGCGCGAAGCCGGCGAGGGCGGTTCGGTCTATCTGCGTCTCTCGACCCGCGCGGTGGACCAGCCGCAGCGCATCATGGCGCCGGAGCTGCAGCGGGACATCACGGAGGGCGCCTACTGGCTGCGCGAGCCTGGGCCGAACTGCGACATCGTGATCGCCTATACCGGCGCAGTCGCGCCGGAAGCGATCGAAGCGGTGGGCCTGATCGGCGAAAGCCACCGCGACGTCGGTTTGCTGGCGGTAACTTCAGCCGATCGGCTGCATGCCGGATGGTCCGCCGCACGGAATTTGCGGCGCGAGCGCCGTGGCATCCAGTATCTCAGCCATATCGAGAAAATGCTGGCGCCGTTGCCCCGCGACTGCGGCATCGTGACCGTAATTGACGGCCATCCGGCCGCGCTCGGCTGGCTCGGCAGCGTGCGTGGAAACCGGGTCGAGGCGCTCGGCGTCGAACAGTTCGGCCAGACTGGCACCATTGGCGACCTCTACCGCCACTACGGCATCGACGCCAACGCCATCATCGATGCGGCCGAAAGCCTCACGGTGGGCGCACCCGTGCGGCACCGCAAGATGGCGGTGTGAGAATTCCAGTCGTCCCGGCCTTCGCCGGGACGACCAACTACGCACCTTGCCACCGTCGCGTCCCTGATCTTATATCCACCGCCTGCCGCAACGCGGCACCCCGCATATGGCGGTTCAACTGATCCGGCTTTCGTGCAAGGATGCCTGCCGAACGCACCCGTTCCCCCTCCATTTGCTTCGAGATAAAGAGGTTTCCGATGGTCAATCGCATGCAGTTCTACATCGACGGCGCCTGGGTCGATCCCGTCGTCAAGAAGTCTACCCCCGTCATCAACCCGGCGACCGAAGACGCGTTGTATGAAGTTGCGCTCGGCTCCAAGGCCGACCTCGACAAGGCCGTCGCCGCCGCCAAGCGCGCCTTCGTGACCTATTCGCAGACCAGCCGTGAGGAACGCATTGCGCTGCTGGAAAAGATCATCGAGATCTACAAGGGCCGCATGAAGGAAATCGGCGCTGCCGTTTCCGACGAGATGGGCGCGCCGCTGCCGATGGCTGAACGGCTACAGGCCGGCGCCGGCCTCGGCCACATCGCCTCCACGCTGGAAGTCCTCAAGAACTACCACTTTGAAGAGACGGTCGGTTCCGCCGTCGTCGTGCGCGAGCCGGTCGGCGTCATCGGCATGATCACGCCGTGGAACTGGCCGCTGAACCAGATCGTCTGCAAGGTCGCACCTGCGCTGGCCGCCGGCTGCACCATGATCCTCAAGCCGTCGGAATTCACCCCGACCTCGGCCCTGATCTTCGCCGAAATCCTGCATGAAGCCGGCGTGCCGAAGGGCGTATTCAACCTCGTCAACGGCCTCGGCCCCGAAGTCGGCGCCGCGATGTCCGAGCATCCTGATGTCGACATGATGTCGTTCACCGGCTCGACCCGCGCCGGCGTCGACGTGGCCAAGCGCGCCGCGCCGACCGTGAAGCGCGTCAGCCAGGAACTGGGCGGCAAGTCGCCGAACGTCATCCTCGAAGGCGCCGACCTCACCAAGGCTGTTACCGGCGGCGTGATGCACATGTTCAACAACTCTGGACAGTCCTGCAACGCGCCGTCGCGGATGATCGTACCGCTGTCGAAGATGAAGGAAGTCGCCGCCATCGCCAAGAGTGTCGCCGACAAGACCAAGGCGGGCGATCCTCGCGCCGAAGGCACCACCATCGGCCCGGTCGTATCGCGCATCCAGTGGGATAAGATCCAGGCGCTGATCAAGAAGGGCATCGACGAAGGCGCGACGCTGGTCGCCGGCGGTCCCGGCCTGCCGGAAGGCGTCAACAAGGGCTTCTATGTCCGCCCGACTATTTTCGCCGACGTCACTAACGACATGACGATCGCGCGGGAGGAAATCTTCGGGCCGGTGCTGACCATCATCGGCGCCAAGGATGAAGCCGAAGCCGTGAAGATCGCCAACGACACGCCCTATGGTCTGGCCGGTTACGTCACCGGCGATACGGTGGAAAGCGCGCGCCGCGTCGCCCGCCAGATCCGCGCCGGCAACGTCAACCTGCAAGGCGTGCCGAACGACCGCACCGCGCCGTTCGGCGGCTACAAGCAGTCCGGCAACGGCCGCGAGTGGGGCAAGTATGGCCTCGAGGAATATCTCGAAGTGAAGGCTGTCGCCGGCTACAACGCCGCGTAAATTGTTCCGGCGCTCGCGCCGATTGTGAAGGATGCCGGTTGCCGAAAGGCGGCCGGCATTTTTTTGACAGAATCATCGTCAGGTTGAATCCTGCGTCAATGTCGGTCGACATTGCGACGACGGAACAAGAAAAATTGAGGATGCCAGTGAAGAAAATCGCCGTTGCGCTTGTTGCGCTGATGTCGCTGACCACAGCCGTCAAGGCCCAGACTCCCAAAGATTTAATCGCGGCCCTCAAGGTCAAGTGGAACACACCGACCGAGCCGTTCAAAATGATCGGCAACGTCTATTACGTCGGCACCGACGGCCTGGCATCCTACCTGATCACGTCTCCGCAGGGCCACATCCTGGTGGATACGGCGATGCCGGAGGCGACGTCGCAGATCAGGGCGAGCATCGAGAAACTCGGCTTCAAGGTCACCGACATAAAGTATCTCCTCAACACCCACGCGCACATCGATCATACCGGTGGCCTTGCCGAACTGAAGCAGGCCAGCGGCGCCCGGCTTGTTGCGGGCGAGGCCGACAAGTCGTTGCTCGAGGGCGGATATTATCCGGGAGCGGAGGAAGACATGGCGCTGGCGTTCCCGCCGGTGAAGGTTGATCGCACGGTGCGCGAAGGCGATACGGTCAGCGTGGGGGATGTGACGCTGACCGCCCGAGAAACGCCCGGACATTCGCCGGGATGCACGAGCTGGGCGTTCTCGGTGAAGGACGGCGATGCCACGCGCTCCGTCCTTATTTTCTGCAGCGGCACCGTGGCGCTGAACCGGCTCGGCGCTGACCCTACCTATTTCGGAATCGTGGCTGATTACCGGAAGACGTTCGCGCGGGCCAAGGACATGAAGGTGGACGTGCTGCTCGCGCCGCATCCGGAAATGTACAAGATGGCGGAGAAACGGGCCAAGCTCACCGAAGGCGGACCCAACCCGTTCGTTAGTCCCGGTGAGTTCAATGCCTATGCAGCGACGCTGGAAAAAGCGTTCGAAGACGCGCTCGCCAAGCAGACCGCCGCATCGGAGAAGAAGGGGTGAGTTGCACTGGTGCCCCGCGGTCTAACCGCCGGGCGCACCTTGGGTGTTGACATAGAGCGCGTAGATCGACTGGCTCGCAGCCATGAACAGGCGGTTGCGCTTCACCCCGCCGAAGCAGAGGTTCGCGCAACGTTCGGGCAGCGCGATGCGGCCAATCATAACGCCATCCGGAGCGAACACGACCACGCCGTCGAGTTCGGGATCTCCCATACCCCAGCCGCACCACAGATTGCCGTCGATGTCGACGCGAAAGCCGTCCGGCGTGCCCGGTCCGGCATCGACGAAGACGCGCTTGTTGGAGAGCTTGTCGCCGGAGGCCGAGACGTCATAGGCGAGTATCTTGCGCGTCGGCACGCCGCGGGATTCGATGATGTAGAGGATCTTCTCGTCAGGCGAGAACGCAAGCCCGTTCGGCCCCAGCACGCCTTCTGCGACGACAGTCGCCTTGCCGGTCGCGCCGTCGATCCGGTAGACGTTCATGTCGAGTTCGGGCTCGGCCTTGTAGCCCTCGTAATTGCCGAGCAGGCCGAACACAGGATCGGTGAACCAGATCGAGCCGTCGGATTTCACCACGACGTCATTGGGCGAGTTCAGCCGTTTGCCATCGAAGGAATCCATGAGCACCGTGACCGAGCCGTCATACTCGGTACGGGTGACGCGGCGTCCACCGTGCTCGCAGGTGACGAGCCGGCCCTGCCGGTCGCGGGTGGTGCCGTTGGCAAAATTCCACGGCTTGCGGAAGATGCTGACCGCGCCGGTCTCTTCCTCCCATTTGAGGATGCGCTGGTTCGGAATGTCGCTGCAGAGCAGATAGCGCCCGTCACCGAACCACACCGGTCCCTCAGCCCATCGAAGCCCGGTGGTCAGCCTTTCGACGGCCGATAGCTTGAGCCAGTATTTCTCGAAGCGGGGGTCGAGGGCATGGATGGCGGGGTCGGGGTAATAGGTGGCTGGCCGCCAGCCGGCGGCGTGCGATGAGACGTCGGACATTTGCTGTTCTCGTTGTTGCGTTGCTTTGGGAGTTTCCTTGGGGCGTTTCCTGGTCGTTTGAGTTTGCTATCATTCCCGGCTAATGACCGCAAATCGGTCGCGAGATGAAGAGGAACGAGATGCCACGCATATTGATGACGGGCGCCGCCGGCGGGATCGGCACATCCTTGCGAAAGCTGCTGCCGCCGATCTATCCGGACCTACTGCTGAGCGACCTCAAAGTGCCGGCCGATCTGGCCAAGAATGAGCAGTTCAAGGCGGCCGATCTCGCCGATCTTGCCCAGGTCGAGGCGATCTGCGAAGGCGTCGACGGCATCCTGCATTTCGGCGGCTATTCAGTCGAAGGCAGCTGGGATCAGATCCATCAGGCCAACATCATCGGCGGCTACAATCTGTTCGAGGCCGCCTATCGCAAGGGCGTCAAGCGCGTGATCTTCGCTTCTTCGAACCATGCCGTCGGCTTCTACCCGCGGCATCATCGGATCGGCACCGACGTCACGCCGCGTCCCGACAGCCGCTACGGCGTCAGCAAGGTGTTCGGCGAGGCGGTCGGTGCGCTCTATGCCGACAAGCACGGGCTGGGCGTCACTTGCTTGCGTATCGGCAATTTCGGCGAGATGCCGCTCGACCATCGCAGGCTGTCGATCTGGCTGAAGCCGGAGGATCTCGTCCAGCTCTGCCGCATCGGGCTCGAGCATCCCGATATCCATTTCGAGATATTCTACGGCGCTTCCTATAACGAGCGCGCCTGGTGGGACAACCACCGCGCCTACGAACTCGGCTACCGGCCGACCGGCCGTGGCGAGGATTTTCGCGAGCACGCGATGGCGGAGCAGGCGAAGCTCAAGCCGGATCCGGTTGGCGATTGCTTCCAGGGCGGCACGTTCTGCAGCCTGGAGTTCGACGGCGACAAAAGCAGCATCGTGGACTGGAGCAAGCGCTAGCGCTTGCCTTCGTCACCAGCGATCCGCTCCAGATAATCCGACTTGCTGAACTGCATGTGATCGACACAGAGCTGCGCCAGCGCCCAGCTGTCGCGGCCCCTCAACAGCTCGATCATCAATTCGTGCTGGCGGCGGGATAGCGCCAGCCCTTCCTTGTCGGCGAGATTCTTGGCGCGCATCGGCAGGGTCAGGTTCATGTAGTCCTGCAGCGAGCGCACCAGATACGGGTTGCCGCAGGC
>CADEDX010000461.1 GCA_902826195.1 uncultured Bradyrhizobium sp.
GGAATATGCCCTTGCAGCGACCGAGGCCTGGGCGCTGGTAGCCATCGCAGTGGCAGGATACGGCGCGGCGCAGAGAATTCGCCTCTATGTCTGGAGCTGTGCTGATCGTACGTGCTGATCTTAGTCGTGTCCTTTCAACCGCGTCACGTCGACACGCTTGAGCGCCGGTGCACGCCATCGGCCTGCCCTTACGTAGCAAAATGCCTTAGTATCAGCGTCTGGCAGGGAGCTCAGGCATCATGGGCAGTGATGTAGCGATTGGCGAGGGCGAGGTCACCAAGCTGGCTTCGCATCCGATGCGAACAACCGTGCTTGGCGAAGTGCACGCGAGGCCGTTCAATCCAGTTTCGCCTCCAGTACGCATGGTTCGTTTCGGCTTTCAGACAACCGCCGCTCAACTGCAGGCCGACAGGGAGCAACTCGCCGAGTTTTGCCGATCGCGCGGCCTTCCGACAGCCCTGCAGCAGGACAAACATCATCGCGTGCAATTGGGCGGCACCACGCTGCGCTGGGAGCAGCACTCGGAATTTACAACTTATACCTGGGAAACCCCGTTCGATCAGAAGGCCGGAGCATTTTATCCGACGGCAGGGGCACTAGCTTCCGCGATGAAGCTCATCCCTCAGCCGGGACCGGTCCTGGTTGCAATCGACCTAAGCATCGTTAAGGAAACCGCTGAAGACAAGCACTTGTTTGCCCTGTTTGACCAAACAAGCCTTGCCATAGCGGAGACCGCCGAAGGCGGCGCCATCGTAGCTACCGACTTCAAGCCTACGCCCGAGGGCTATCAGCGCATCCTCGTGCAGGACCGCGGCATGAGTCGCGAAAGAACCGGATCGCTCGCTCAGCACCTCCTCGACATCGAGACGTACCGGACGCTGGCGTTGTTGGGACTTCCGGAAGCGCATCGCCTTGCGCCTTCGATATATGCCGCAGAGAAGCGCCTTGTGGAGGTCACCGAGCACATGCGCAGCTCGGGCGAACTCGAAGACAACCATCGAATGCTTGATGAACTGACGGCTTTGGCCGCCGACGTTGAGGCCGGCGCTGCTGCCAGCCAGTTCCGCTTCGGTGCCAGCCGTGCGTACGAAGAGATCGTTGAACAACGATTGCAGATCATCGGCGAACGCAAGACACCGGGCTTTCCGACTTGGTCGTCCTTTCTCACACGTCGCATGACACCTGCCATGCGTACGTGCGCCGCCATAGAAGCTCGCCAGTCCGATCTGTCGGTTCGATTGGCGCGAGCTGCAAATCTCTTGCGCACACGGGTGGACGTCGAACTCGAGCAGCAGAACCAGCAATTACTCAAGTCAATGAACGCTCGAACGCGGCTGCAGTTGCGGCTGCAGACGACGGTAGAGGGGCTCTCGGTAGCCGCTATTACTTATTACTCTACCGCACTGTTTCACCATCTGGTCGAAGCTGCACACCATGCCGGTTTATGGAAATACGACCCGGTTTACGCGACAGCGGCCTTCGTTCCGCTCGCGGCGGGGGCACTTTGGTTTACCGTCAAGCGGATAAGACGCAGACACTTGTCCGAAATTCCTTGAACGAGCGACCTTTTCCACAGTGTTGAACGAATTCATCCGCCAACATCGCTGTAAATGGCGGCCTTGCGTCGTTGGGCCCGAAGTGAAACTTCACGACAAACTGGTTCGCCCGCGACCGCTCAAGCGGCCACGGTCCCGACGCGAGACGAAGCGCCAAGTCGCCGCGATGCTCGACAGCGTCATGCGGAGTGCCAGCACGACCAGCGTGATCTGAAGCCAGATCAAACCTCCGATTTCCCGGAAGACGAATTCCATCCGTGGCCCCCATGGCGCAGGTACGCCGTCGCCGAGCGCTTCGATGCCGCGCTGCATGAGACGTTGCGCGCCCGTCAGCAACTCCGGCTTCTGATAGAAGGCCGCAACGACAAGCGCCCATGCTAGGATCACCGTGAGCGTTCGAAACGAATGGACTTTCAGATGATAGCGGAATCCGGGACGGTCGCGTTCGCGCAGCTGTGCCATTGGTGGAGCCGTTTGCCCGTGAGGAAGAGCCATGACGTCAAACGTGTCGATCTCACCGGAGTTCCACGCGTTCGAGATCGCATCGGAACTCAATGTCACGCGAGGCATTGATCCGCGTTGCGAGGAAAAATCCAATGACAAAGAACGATGCGCCGCTGAAGCCCGACGATTTTCCGGTTCATTCCGACAAGAACAAGATCCTGACGACCAGCGGCCAGCCGGTCGCATCTGCCAAGGACGAAAAGACCGCTGACGAAATTGCAAAGCGACTGAACGCCGACGAGGATCGGCAGGAAGAAGACCGCTGGTCCGCCTGATCGCTTCTTCCGATCGGCTCCGGTTAGCTGGCGGCCTCATCTGCCTTCTCCATCCCGACCCGACCGCGTTGGTGCGATCCGTCCTCCAATCCGAATTTGGATGCACTGCAACATTTGACTGAGGTGGTGACACACTTCTTGCGGGACGATGCTATGCGCAAATATTTAGTAAAGGAGTAGGTAGCGTCATGAAGTTCGCGTCCTTCCGCAGGCTATTGCCGATCGTTGTCGTCACAGCTTTTTGCCTCTCTCCCCGCCCCGCCTCCGCAGCCATCTACAATCAGCTCGTCGTCTTCGGCGACAGCCAGTCGGACAGCGGCAACAACACCATCGCCATCGGCAGCAATCCCGGACAGGCCGTCTCGGGCAACACCTATGTGCCGAGCCAGACCTACGGCTCCGGGGTCTACAGCAACGGGCCGGAGTGGGCGACGGATACCGCCGCCAAGCTCGGCGTGCCGCTCACACCTTCCCTTTCCCTGGCCGGCGGGACCAACTACGCGTTTGGCGGCGCCACCACAGGCCCGGCCGTCAACGGCTTTCCCTTCAGCCTGCTGACCCAGGCTAACCAGTACCTGGCTGCCAACACCGTCTCCGCCAATGCGCTCTACGTGATTGCCGTCGGCGGCAATGACGCCCGGGCGGCGCTTGCCGACATCGCCGCGTGCGCGGGGTTTGCGCAGGGTCGACGGTAGCGCAAACCGCGCTGCAATATGCCGCCAATGTCGGCGCCATCGTGGATGCGCTGCAGGCCGGCGGTGCGCAGCATATCATCGTCTGGAACACGCCCAATCTCGTGTTAGCGCCTGCCGTTGCGGCGGCTGGCGCTTCCGGTCTGGGGACCTTGCTCGCCAGCAGCATGAATTTGGCCCTCGCCGGAGAACTGGCGGGTGAGCCGGGCGTCAAGACATTTGACATTTTCGGTTTGGGCACGGCGCTCGCACTCAATCCGGGAGCCTTTGGCTTCACCAACGTTACCGACGCCTGCGGGGCGGTAGTCGGCGCCAACTGCAATACCTACGCGTGTTGGGACGGCATTCATCCGACAGCCGCAGCGCACAACGTGATCGCCGACGCGTTCGTTGAGACCGCCGTTCCCGAAACATCGACCTGGATCATGCTGGTCGTGGGCTTTGCCTGCGTCCGCTTCGCGGCCAATCGCCGCCGCCAGCAACCAGCCGCGCTGCACGCAGCCTGATCGATCGCAAGGCCGATCCAAGGCCAATCAACATGCAGGGACCGCCTTCGGGCGGTCTTTCGTTTGGCGCCTATACAATGCGATCACGACAACGCGCCTTGCGCGTGCAGCGATAGGCTTGGCACCATAAACACAGTCGTTGGATCAAATCCCGAGCAGCCAGATTGCCACGATGGTAGCCAGCGTCGCGAGGCCGCTGATGGTCCACCCGGTTGCGTAAGAGACTTCGTCGTCGCCGGCGCCGCGCATCGCGTCGGGGTCGGCGCTTGATAACCGCCGCTGCATGGCATTGCTCCTAAAGCCTGCCCGCAGAAGTAACGCCGAACCGGGTTCCCGGTTCCGATCGATTTGGGCGGCCCGTCAGCAAAGGCCGCCGCGCGCGTCACGCAAAGGAAAGCCGGCGTGCATCGGCCGGCGCGATTTCGTTTTCGTCGCCGACGATGATGGTCACTTTCCATCCCTCGCTGGCCCAGACTCGCGCCTTGGCAACCGCCACCAGCATGCTGCTGCGGTCCATCCTGACGGTCTCGTTTCTACGCTCCGCCACGATTCGATACGCCATGCCACATCCCCTACGCACGTGGAACTATCTGGGAACGATGTTCGGCTACTGCTTTGGCCGCAATGGGCCGATAATTTGTCCAATCGGGGGCGCATCCCGGGGTGCTGGGGACAACCACGCGCTATTCGGCGGCTTTTTGCTCCAAAAGCGCCGGTTTGGTGACGCCGTCGAGGCCGGTCAGATCAGGACGGTCAGCAGCGCATTCTGCGGGCCGTACCAGGCGTTGACCGGCTTGTACCACTCGTTGCGCGAATGCCAGTTACGGCCCTCGCCGCCGCCACCGATGGTGACCGCCGGAATACCGAGCGACATCGCGATGTTGGAATCGGTCGACGAGCCGGCAAAGGTCAGGTTCGGGCCGCGGGTGACGGCGGAGACCGCGCGTTCCGCCGCCTGCACGATCGGAGAAGCCATGGCGACGACGCCCGCCGGCCGGTCGCCGATCAGTTTCGCCTCGACCGTCATCTTGTCCGATTTCCAGCGCGCGTTTTCGTCGGCCACCGCCTCCTGACGAGTTCGAGCAGCCGCGCCTCGAGCTTGAGCAGCTCTTGCTCCGAGTTCGAGCGCATATCGACCGCCATCCTCGCTTCGGCCGCGATGGCGTTGACCGACGTGCCGCCGCTCACGGTGCCGACGGTGAACGTGGTCTTGGGATCGGACGGCGGCTGCAGTTCCGAGATCTTGGCGATCGCCCGGCCCATCGCATGAATCGCGCTTGGCAAGCCGAATTCCGCGAACGAATGTCCGCCGGGGCCCTTGCACGTGAATTCGTAGCGATGGCTGCCGGTCGCCTGGTTGACGACGCGGGTGATGCCGAGGCCATCGATCGAGATGAAGCCGTCGATATCGGCGTGATCACGGAACAGCGCCTTCACGCCGCGCAGATTGCCGAGTTCTTCCTCGCCGACCGTGCCGGCGAGCATGATGTCGCCGACGGTCGCCACCTAATTCTCGTTCATCGCCTTGATGAGCGACAGCATCGGGACGAGCCCGAATCGTCGCCGATGCCGGGCGCGATGATCGCGCCGTCCTTCTCCTTCACGGCGACGTCGGTGCCTTCGGGAAACACCGTGTCGAGATGGGCCGACACCACGAGCCGGGGCCTGCCGCCGCCGCTTCCCTTTCGCAGCGCGATCACATTGCCTTCGGCGTCGATCGACGCGTCCTTGAAGCCTAGTTCCTGCATCCGCTGCCGGTAATATTCGGCGCGGAGCTTCTCCTTGAACGGCGGCGCCGGAATTTCGGTGATGCGCTTTTGGTCGGCCAGCGCCCGCGCATCGTCGCCCCTGATGCCATCGAGCGTTTTGACGATTTTGGGGTCGGCGAGAATGGCTTCCAGGCCGGGAGCAGACGACGTTTGCGCGCCCGCCGTCCGCAGCGGCAATTCGGCGGTCAGCAGCAAAACGGCGAAGATGATGAACAGACGGCTATCGCGCTTCATGGAAGCTCTGCGTATCCCTACGTATTTTTCCCGTGGTTATACGGGCGCTGGAAGCCATTGGCTAACCGTTCGTCAAAGCCACCGATAAATTTTCTAATCAAGTTACACCCGTCCTCCACATG
>CADEDX010000462.1 GCA_902826195.1 uncultured Bradyrhizobium sp.
AAACGCGTCAAAAACTAGAGCCCGGTTCTGATGCAATCAGAACCGAAAAGGCTTCTAGCCGGCGCGTGTTCTCGGTTGTTCTAGTTGTGCGCGGTGCGGGCGAGCCGGGACAACATTTCCGTCACCTGCCGCTCGCGGTCCCGATCAGGGGGAGCGGCGCGATCCTGTGTCACGCTTGGTTGTTGCGGCATGCGATCGTGCGGCGCGTGCCGCCGTTCCGGGGGCGCGTAGGGCCGTTCCGGCTGCGGCCGCTCGCGCGGCGGGCGCGTGGGCGAGGCCATGCGCGGCTGGGGTGCGGCAGCGGCAGCCGCGCGCCGCAGCACGGCATCTTCGTCGCGGAACATCGGCTGCGGTTGTGCCTGGGGTTGCGGTGGCTGCTGCGGGGCGCGCCGTCTGGTCTTCGCGGTCTTGTTAGCGGTCTTGGCGGAATCCCACATCGCGCGGCGCTTGCGCCGCATGGCGCTTCGGGCCCGCATGCGTCCGATCCGCACGATCGCGCTGACCGTGAGGCCGGCGAGCGCCAGGGCGGCGGCCATCACCATCAACAGCTTCTGCAGCGAAGCGGTCGGCTTTGCCGGCGCCGCGTCCGCCGTGGCGACGGGCGCAAACTGGTTTATCGCGGGCTGCTGAACTTCCTCGGCCTGCTGCAGCTGAGCTGCGGGCGGGGTGGCAGCGGCGAGCTGGATATCGGTTGGATTGACCGAAGCGCGCGTCGGGGCAGCGTCATTCCATCGTATCGACGACAACGGTGCGGGTGCCAGCACGTTCGGCACGGCGACGCGTGGGCGGTCAGATACCACCGGAGCGGGGGCGATCGTTGCAGCGGTTCGCTCGACCCGGGCAGGCGGTGCCGCCTCGACGCGAGGTTGCCATTCGGCTCGTGCGTCGGAGACGGATTTGCGGTTGATGCTTCGCTGCAGCGGTGCCGGCTCTTCCGCTGCCGAAGCGGACGCCGGGGCCGAAGCCGGCGGGGCGGCGCGTGCAAACTTTTCGTCCGTCGCGTCGCCTTCGTCGCGCAGATACCAGCACTGGCGTTTGGTCACGCGGTCAAGCCGGTAATACCAATGGCTGCCGGGAGGGGTCGCGCCCTTCGGCGCGGACAGACAACTATCGGCGGCAACCTGCGGCGCCTGGATGGCGGCTTCTGCTGACGTCGTCAGCACCTGGGCCCGGAGGTCCGTCGTGGTGGCCAGACAACTGCCGGCCACCACACCGGCGAGCAGCGCCGGTACGAACTTCACGGAACGGATCGACATACGCATCCCCGACGCAACGCAACAGAACTCAACGCAACGCGACTCTACAGGTCGCTAATCTGGTCAGAGACTAGGGTCGGAATGAGCCGCAATTCCGGATCATATGGGGTAAAATTTAGGCCGGTTAGCCGCCACAATTCGGATGCCCGTAAGTGCACGAAAAGCAAGCGAAAAACACCGGTTCCAGTAATGCATTTTGGCTACTGTTTAGACGCTGTCCAGCGTCCGGTGCAGCCGTCCGATCGCACGAAGGAACCCGATCCGCTGCGGCCGGAGAAACGGCCGGTGCTGGTCCAGCTCAGACCTTGGACCGAGCCGCTGGTGCGGGTGGCGCCGTTGGGGCTGACCGACCCCGAACTTAGCTCGCCCGAGAGCCTGCCGCCCGAAATCACAAACCGCTCGGTGCTGCTGCCGCAGGGCGAGCCCGTGCCGACGGCCACCCACGTGCCGTCGAAATTGCCGCCGCCACCGCCATCCCCGCTTGGACGCGACGCGCGGCGTGGCGCGTCGGATTCGGGTTTCGCGCGCCGCGCCGGTTTGGAGGATTCGACCTCGCGCGGCTTCTCGCGCGAACCGGACAGCGACTTTTCGTCGTTGCCGATGCTGCCGCCGGCGCTGCCGGATTGGGCTTGCGCAACGGCCGCTGGAAACGCGGCCCAGATCAGCATTGGAAGCAGGGCCATTCTCGCCGCCCGTCGAAATCTGTTCTGCATGATGCTTGCTCGCGTCGCTTCTATTGTTTCGCCGCCGTCCATCGTCCGGTGCAACCATCCGATTGCCGGAACGTCCCGCCGCCGCTGTGGCCGGAGAGGCGGCCGGTGGTGATGATCGTGATGCCCTGGTCGGTGGAGGTTCCGTAAACCGTGCCGTCCGCGCTGACGGTGCCCCTGGCCTTCTGGCCGATGATCTTGCCGCTGGTGACGACGACCGCATTGCTGCTGGAGCCCTGGCAGGTGACCCCGACCGCGCTCACGATCCATGCCCCGTCGAAACTGTTGCCGCCGCCACCGCCTTTTCGCGACGCGCGGCGCGGCTCGTCGGCCTCGGGCTGGTTGCGCCGCGCGGGCTTTGTGGATTCGTTCGCGCGCGAGCCGGACAGCGATTTTTCTTCATTGCCGATGCTGCCGCCAGCGCTGCCGGATTGCGCATGGGCAAGTGAAGCGCCGCACACCAGTGAGATCGACAAGGCGAGGAGCGGGATCGAACCCCGGACGGCATTTCGCATGAGCAGGTGTTTCCAATATCGCAGAAAAAATTCAGCGGCCGGAGCCGTCGGCGCAGACCGCACCGATGATGCGGCAAGATTTGCCAGCCTTGCCGCACTCGTCAAGCGCGGCCTTCCTGGCCTGCTGCACGGTCTCGCGCTGGACCAGCGACCACGACGCGTCCGAGATCGCGAACGCGCCGCAGCGCGATCCGTAAAAACTCAACTCCATTGCACATTTGCTGGCGCCGCACTTTCCGCGGGCGTCGTCGATCGACGCCCGGCGCGATACGTGATTCCAGGACATCCCCCATTTGTCTTCGTCCGGGCCGTACACGATCGAGGCCCACGGCTTCAGATCTTCCATCTTGCGCAGCCGCGTCAGCACGCCTTCGGTGGCCTCGCCGTTCGGCGTCATGCGCACCTTTTCCTGAAACTTGGAGATCGCCAGCCGCATCCCGTTCTTGCTGTTGGGTGGCTCCGGGTCGTAGTTCAGCTCGAACAGGCGGTCGCTCAATTCGCGCAGCAGCACGGGATCCTTGATCGGAACGCGGTCGGGATCGGGACGCAGCGTCGAGGCCAGCGGATCGGGCTGCGGTGCGACCGCGAGCTGCTGCGACGGCGCGGCCGACGCGGGGGCTGGGGCCACGAAATAGAAATTGCCGTCGATCGGCGATGACGAAACCCAGGGCTGCTGCGATCCGCCGGTCTGGCGTTTCACGGCGAGGCCGACCTGGTTGAAGGTCTGGAATATGTCGAGCCCGGCCTGCTTGATGGTCCCGGCCAGTGCTCTGGTATAGGGGCTGTGGCCGTCGGTTCCGTCGAGCGCGACGTTGCCGGGCTGCGTCGCATAGGAGATCAGCGTGCCCTCCGGCGCCCGCATCTGCGCCAGGCCGCCGTCGGAAGCGCGCAAACCGCGCGCGCCGAACGGATTGTTCCGGCAGGCGTCGAGGATGACCATGTTAAGCCGCGTGCCCGAACCCTGCATCTGGCGCAGCACGAGGTTGACGTCGACCATCTGGAAATCGACGTCGGCCTCGCGCGTCGGATTGGCGGTGACCGGCACCAGATAATTCGCGCCGGCAACCTGCACGCCATGGCCGGCATAGTAGAACAGCGCGACGTCGGCGCCCTGCACCTGGCGTCCGAAATTCTGCACGGCAATATCCATCGCCGGCTTGTCGAGATCGAGCTGGGCGCGACCGCCGATCAGCGTGAAGCCGAGGCCGGCGAGCGTCTCCGCCATCAGCGCCGCATCGTTGCGCGGATTGTCGAGCCGGGTGACGTTTTGATAGGCGGAATTGCCGACCACCAGCGCGACGCGTTTTTCGGCGGCGGCCGGGGCTGTGAGGGCAAGCGCCAGCCATGACGCCAGGGTTGCGATTTTCCAAAAACTCCCGCTCAACGGCCAGCGCATCATCAAATCACATCCGTCAACAAATGACGGCAGACTACCAGCCGGCGCGCGCGGCGAAAAGTACCGGGCGGGGCGCACAGGAGAGCACAGGCCGGGTGATGCCGGTGCTCCGATATGCGTCAGTCGTTTCGAAAGATCGCGTCTCCAGGCTGGCGCACGACATGGTGACGCGACGCACAGTCGTTCCAACCGATCGCTCTACTGTTCTTCCATTGGTCGAAATGGTTGGAGATGCCCGTGCCAGGCAAAGTGAATGCTCCTGCGAGCTCTCCTCAAGGGGCAGAGAAGATGAAAAATCCAGTCACATTATTGGCGGCTTGCGCGGCGTTTTTGGCAGCGAGCCTGTCGGCGCCAGCGTTCGCCGAGGCCGCATCCAGCACCGCAAATGAGGCGCGCTTGTCCGCTTCGTCATTGATCGCCAGCGCACAGACCAAGATCGGGCAGAAAAATCTGCAAGCCGCGCTCCCCGATTTGATGAAGGCAATGGATATCGAGCCTGCCAACGTCCGTTTGCAGCGTTGCGCAGCGATTGTGATGATCGCGATCGACGATGAGATCGAAGGGAGGCCGGGGCAGATGGGGTCGTATTGTTCCGGTCAGTTAAAGTGACTGGTGCCTGATTTACGGCGCTGCTGGTACCTGCGCGGGTTTCGCCGCACTGCGCCGGACGATCCGAAATGTCGTCTAAGGCAACGTCCCGGTGACCGAATGAGCCAATGGGCCGTCCGCCCATTTGGTGGTCTCGACGATCTTCATCGGGTCGGTCTTGTCGCAGTAGACGCAGATCAATTCGGTTCGCCCCGTCAGGCTTGGCGCCGGCACCATTCTCTTCCCGCAGTGCAGACAGCGCGTTACGCGATCCATGGCGTCCTCCTGTTTTCGGAGCCCCAACTCGGGGAACGTGCGGTTTGTTCCTGCAGACATTTCGAGCCGCTTGACGCAGCCTCTTTTGCTATGCGGGACAGCCTGTAGCCGGCAGGCCAATTCAAAGCGATGCAACCGCTGTCGACGCGCCCCACCGAGCCCGGTACGATGCGATCCATCGGATACGCGCGGCTCGGAAGGCTCGGAAAGAGTAACAAGGGGGGCGGCCATAGCGCGAATGACGCATGCAGTGCTGCCGGCGGCGATGATGACAGCGATGGCCGGCCCCGCCGCGGCGCAGGTGTTCGACGCCACCTATCGCGGCACGATGGTGTGCGACAAGCTGCCGTTGATCAGCCAGCAGACGCGCGAGGCGATCGAAGTCACGATTTCCGGCGGCGCCGTGCGCTACACTCATGTGGTGCGGTTGCGCAACGCCGCCGTCGAAGCCGCAGCCGAGCAGGGCACCGGAACGCTCGACGGGCAGAAGATCAATCTTCAGGGCAGCTGGAAGGGCGGCAGCCGGCAATACGAGGCGAGCTACAGCGGCAGCTTCGTGCGGCGTAGCGCCAGGCTCAAGGGCACGCAGAGCTGGACCGACGGCGGCAAGAGCCTGACCCGCGCCTGCGCGGGCGCGATCAAGCGGCCGTTCAAGCCGTTCCTGCCGCGCGGCAGGACATAGGCGGCTGCGTCGCGTTAGGAACGGATTGCCCGTATCCGGTTTTGGTCCCGGGGCAACATCGCGGACCGGAAGCCGATGCGCCGATACTATTTCGACCTGCGGGACGACGGAGCTCTCTTCGTCGATGACGAAGGGCTGCCGTGTCGCGACATGCAGGCGGTGCAGGCGGAGGCCGCGCGTTCGCTGGCCGATATGGCCCGCGACGCGGTTCATGCGGCCACCGGCGCGCTCTC
>CADEDX010000463.1 GCA_902826195.1 uncultured Bradyrhizobium sp.
CGCCCCAGGAGCCCGCCTTGACCGATCCGAACCCCACCCCACCCGTCACCGCAGCGACACCCCAGACCGGCGCGGATCTGATGGTCGACTACCTCATCCGCGAGGAAGTGCCGTATGTCTTCGGCCTGTGCGGCCACGGCAACATCCAGTTCATCGATTCCCTGTACGCCCGCGACGAAGAGATCAAGACCGTCTCCGTCCACCACGAGACGGTCGCCGGCTTCATGGCCGACGTGTACTACCGCATCTCCGGCAAGCCGGTCGCGACGCTCACCTCCTGCGGGCCCGGCTCGGCCAATCTGCCGATCGCGCTCGCCAACGCGTACTTCGACTCGGTCCCCTTCCTCGCGGTGACCGGCAACGTGCCGACCAGCCAGTTCAACCGCGGCGCCTTCCAGGAAATGTACCGGCACTATCAGGCCGACTTTCCCTCCACCGTGCGCACGATGTGCAAGAAGGTGTTCCAGCCGACGCGCGGCGAGATGGTACCGCTCGCGGTACGGCAGGCCTGGAAGACCATGACGACCGGCCGTCCGGGTCCTGTCGTGCTCGACGTGCCGTTCGACGTGTTCATGGAATCGGCCGCCGAGGAGGCGCCGAACGCGCAGGCCTGGAACGCCAACATTTCGAGCCGCTGCGGCGCCGATCCCGAAGGCGTGGTGAAAGCGGTCGATATGCTGCTATCAGCGGAGCGGCCGACGATCATCGTGGGCCAGGGCGTGCGCTACGGCGGCGCGGCGGAAGAGCTTTTGAAACTAGCCGAGCGGCTGCAGATTCCGGTCGCGGCATCCGCCAGCGGGCTCGGCGCGATCGATTGCAACCATCCGCTAGCTTTGGGTCTCGTCGCGCGCGCCGGACACTATCAGGCCAACCACGCGACGCGGCAGGCGGATGTCTTGCTGGCGATGGGGATGCGATTCGACGATCGCACCTCGAGTTCGTGGATCCCCGGCTACTCCTTCACCATCCCGCCGACGCGGCTGATCCATGTCGACATCGATCCCGAGGAGATCGGCCGCAACTATCCGGTCGCGCTCGGCCTGATGGCCGACGTCCGTACGTTCCTGCGGCAGGTCCATGCCGAACTCGACCGCCGCGCCGATCTCACCAAGAAGGCCGACGCGCGCAAAAAGTGGCTGGCGCAGATCGATGGCTACCGCAAGGAGTGGGACAAGTTCGTAGCCCCCGGATTTTCCGACGACACCACGCCGATCAACCCGCAGCGCGCCGCGTTCGAAATCGACAAGGCGCTGCCCGAGGATGCGATCCTCGTCAGCGATATCGGCGTGCACCACAACTGGCTGCTCGGCTTCTGTAAGCCGAAGCGTCCGGACTCGCTGATCGGCTCGATGGGGTTCGGTCCGATGGGCTTTGGGGTTGCCGGCGTGATGGGCGCGAAATTCGCCGCGCCCGACCGGCCCTGCGTGTCGGTGTGCGGCGACGGGGCGTTCTTCATGCACGCCAACGTGCTGGGCACCGCGGTTGAGTATAATCTTCCTGTCGTATGGGTGGTCTGGAACAATTACGCCTATGCTTCCATCCGCGGATTGCAGCGCGGCTATCTCGGTGGGCGTGAGCTGGCGACTGATTTCCACGATCCCAACACCGGCGAGCGTTACAATCCTGATTTTGCCGCGATGGCGCGTTCCTGCGGTGTCGAGGGCGTGCGCGTCGATCGTGCCGCCGATCTCGGCGAGGCGATCCGCAAGGGCATCGCGGCCAACAAGCCCTATCTGATCGACGTCGATATCGCCGCCGACATCAATCCGGTCGGCGCGGGCGTATGGGAATTGCCCGGGCTCGGCCAGAGCAAGGCCGGCATCGGCACGCGCTATCAGTCCGCCTGATCGTTCGAAGGAAATCCCATGTTGCTTGCAGACAAAAAAGTCGTCGTGGTTGGCGGTTCCTCCGGTATCGGCTTGTCGACCGCCGAAATGGCGAAGCGAGAGGGCGCGGAAGTGATCATTGCGTCGCGTAACGTCGAGCGGCTCGACAAGGCGGCCGGGAAGTTGAACGCAACCGCGATCCCCGCCGAAGTCACCAGCGACGACAGCATCGCAAAACTGTTCCAACGTTGCGGTCCCGTCGATCACGTCGTGGTGACGGCGGCGCAGCTCCGCACCGGCCCGTTCAAGACGGTGGCGATGGAGGATGTCCGCACCACCATGGAAGGCAAGTTCTGGGGCGCGTGGCGCGTTGCGCAGCAGGCGCAAATCCGTCCCGCCGGATCGCTGACGCTGGTCTCGGGTTTCCTCAGCGTTCGTCCGCGCCCGAATTCGGCGATCGTCAGCGCCGCCAACGGTGCGCTCGAGTCGCTGGCAAAGGCGCTGGCGCTGGAACTGGTGCCGGTGCGCGTGAATTGCGTCTCGCCCGGCATCATCGACACCCCGATCCGCGCGGCGATGCCGGAAGAGGCGCGGCGCGACATGCTGGCGAAGACGGCGGCCGCGCTGCCGGTCGGCCGCGTCGGCATCGGCGACGATATCGCGTGGCAAATAATCTGCTTCATGGCCAACGGCTTTGCGACCGGATCGATCGTCACGATCGACGGCGGGGCGCTGGTGATCTGACGGCAGAGGAGGCGATCATGACTACGGACAACAACGGCGCCTTCATTCGCAACATCGCCGAAGTGCCGTGGCGGGAATTCCCCAATCATTTCGGCGGCGCACTGTCGAAACCGCTGGTGATGCCGGAGACTGCGGGTTCCCGTCACATCGACTACCGGATCTCGATGTATCAGCCGATGGCGCATGTCGCGCGGCACAAGCATCTCGTGCAGGAGCAGATCTATCACGTGCTCGAAGGCGAGGGGCTGATGGAGATCGCGGGCAAGAACCACGTGGTGCGCAAGCACGACTTCATCTTCCTGCCGCCCGGCGTCGAACACGCGATTTCGAATTCGGGCCTGGTCGATCTGGTGTTTCTGGTGATCACGTCGCCCGTGGCGGACGATGAAAAGCCGGTGTGAAGTCACCTCTGCCGAAATTCGACGGCAGGCGTGCCATGCCGCGCCGAATCAGGCCGCGAGATCCTGCAACAGCAGCGACGAACCGCGAATCAGCACCTTGCGTCCCTTCGCAGTGATGGCGGGCATGTCGTCGTGGATCACGGCTAATCCGAGCGCGACCAGGCCATCGATCGCAAAGCGGCTCAGGCGCGGCAGTTTCGCTGCCGGCGTCCGCAACGCTTTCAATGCTTCCCACTGGGATGGCGTCAGATCGTAGTCGAATTCTTCGTTCATGGTGCCTCGGCAATCTCTCAGCTCTTGCCCACAATTCTTGTGGGGTCTCGTAGCGAACGCACATGAAATTCGTGCGACCACAACGAGTCGGTTGTTCGGCGCGCGACGAGCCGCTGTCACATCATCGTGTCGTTTGATTCAATTGAATGTGTCGAATCACACAGAAGGGCCGACAAATACGCTGGCGCAGCCCGAGTGAACATAGGGCGCCTAAAAAAGCCGCCCGATGGCCGCAACCCTTAAGAGCAAGCTCCTACCTGGACGTAAACGTCGGGGACCGTAGAAACACGGTTGCTGCGCCGCGGTGGCGCAAACGAGAGTGTGATCTACCATCCGGGCGAGCAAAGCCCGGGTGCAGCCGATGAGCCACGCGCTCTCCATCCCCGTCATTGCCGGCGACAACGCGTAGCGTTTGCGCAAGGGCGCAGAGCGACGAAGCAATCCATGTCGCCGCTTGCCGAGCAAGGGATGGATTGCTTCGCTTCGCTCGCAATGACGCGGAATGGACCGCGGCAAATGAGCGAGATCTCGTAGGATGGGTAGAGCGCAGCGAAACCCATCATCTCGCCGCGCGGGAATTGATGGGTTTCGGGAAGGGCTCGACCCATCCTACGATTCCTATCCCCGCCGCACACTCGCGCCGCCGTCCACCGGCAGCGTCACGCCGGTAATGAAACTCGCCTCATCTGACGCCAAAAACAGCGCGGCGTTGGCGACGTCCCAGCCGGTGCCCATCTTCTTGCGCAGCGGCACCTTGGCGTCGCGCTCGGCCTCGACCTCGGCGCGGCTCTTCTTGAACTCGCGCGCGCGGGTGTCGACCGCCATCGGGGTGTTCATCAGGCCGGGCAGGATGACGTTGGCACGGATGCCGTATTGCGCGTTCTGGTAGGCGAGTTGTTCGGTGAAGGCGATCATCGCCGATTTGGTCGCCTTGTAAGCCACATAGGGGTAGGTGGTGATCGCGGCCATCGAGGAGATATTGATGATCGCGCCGCTGCCTTGTGCCCGCATGACCGGAATGACATGCTTGGCCGCCAGCACGCAGCTCTTTAAGTTGATCGCCACGCAACGGTCGAAGGCTTCCTCCGTGATGTCGAGCAGTTCGGCGTCGCCACCGGACAGGCTGACGCCGACATTATTATGCAGGATGTCGATGCGGCCCCAGCGGCCTTTCGCATCCTCGACCATCGCCTTCAGCTCGGCATTTTTGGTGACGTCCGCCTTGAACGCCGCCGCGGTGCCGTCCTTGGCCGCGATCAGGTCGACCGTTTCCTGGGCTGAGGCCAGATTGTGGTCGACGCACAGCACTTTGGCGCCCTCGCGCGCAAAGGTCAGCGCGGTGGCGCGGCCGTTGCCGATGCCCTCGCCGGGGCTTTGTCCGGCGCCAACGACGATGGCGACGCGATCTTTCAGGCGCATTTCATTCCACTCCCGGGATCGGGTACCGCTGCAGTACCTCTTTGTAATAGGGTTCGTTGTCCATTTTCATCGTCGCTAGCACGCGGACGACGGCGCAGTAGAAGGCGATGGTGAGCACGAGGTCGACCATCAGCTCGTCGGAAAGTTCCTGCTTGATCTCGGCAAAGGTCGCCTCCGACATCGCAAGCTCCCGCACCATCTCGCGGGCGCCCCGCAGGATCGCCTTTGCCAGCGGCTCGAGCGTTGAGGGCTTGCCCTCGGTCTCGGCCATCAGGGCGGCGATATCGTCATCGGTGACGCCGAACTCCCGGCCGATCTTCACGTGGTGGGTGAACTCGTATTCGGATTTTTCCATCCAGCCGACCTGGAGGATGGCGAGCTCCCGCAAGCGCGGGTCAAGCTTGCTCTTGAACCGGATATAGCCGCCGATGCCATTGAAGGCGCGCGCCATGTCGGGTGAGTTGACCAGCAGCTTGTGCAGGTTCGTGTTGCGCTTCAGCATGTCGCGGTATTCGGGGGCGACCTGGTCGGCTTCGAGATAGGGCAGGCGGGCCATTTTCTTGTTGTCCTTGTTGGCGATAGCGCATGAAGCTGATCTAGCCGTAGAGCGCTTGATGCTCCTGCTGATAGTTGGCGTAGGAGTCTTTCAGGCTGGCCATGTTGAGCAACATGGTCGCGACCGGCGTGTCATCTGAATCGAATACCGTCGTGCGCATCCACGCGCTTTCGGTGCGCCGGCTGCCGCTCAGCGCCACGACCTCGCGTTCGGTGGTGTAGGTCTCGCCAGGGAACAGCGGTCCGCGCAGCAGGCGGATTTCCTGGTCGGCGAACAGCCCGACCGCCGGTCCGCGGACCGGCAGCCTGTCCTCGCGGGCGCGGTATTGAAACAGCACGCTCAGCATCTCCATCGGGATGATCGCGCGGCCCCAGGGGTTCAGCTCCTGCAGAAAACTCTGGAGATCAACACGCAGTCGATGG
>CADEDX010000464.1 GCA_902826195.1 uncultured Bradyrhizobium sp.
CGGTTGTGCAGTAGGAAGTGATCAAGCGTTCTGTGATCGACCTTCGCAGATCGGGCCTCCGCGCTCAGCATGGCCTCGACGCCATGGTGGGCAGCCAGGTCCAGACTGCGGATCTCGGGACTTCGGGATCGGCTGCTGCTGAGGCGAGCCTCACAATGGTCGACACCGGCGCTGCCGACTTCCAGCCGCTCGACCTCGTCGATGCTGGCCCGGTCATGCCGGTGATCGTCCACGAGCCTGTCTTCCAGATGACTGGCTCGGACTTCCGCCAGTTCATGACTGACTACCAATTGGTGTAAAACTAGGTTAACCGGCGCCAGTCCTGCAACTGACAGGAATGGCGCCGGCGCACCTTTGCACCGGTCACGCGAAACGGGGATTAGTCATCGTGCTAAAATCTCTTCTTCCCGGTCCGGTGTCGAAGGCCATGGACGCCTGCCGACCGCATTTCGCGGCGGCGGCGTTTTTTAGTGCATTGATAAATATACTTTATTTGGCTCCGACGATCTACATGATGCAGGTCTATGACCGCGTCGTTCCGACCGGCGGCGTCATTACACTTGTCTGGATCACGGCCGTCCTCGCCCTGGCGATCGGCACTCTGACCGCTCTGGAGGCGACACGCTCACGTATCCTGATGCGTGTATCACTTCGGCTCAACCGTCTCCTTTCGGGAGAAATCCTCGATCGTCTTATGTCGCGCGCCAAACTGAAGCAGGGCGAGCCTTCGACGACGCAGGCCATTCGCGAATTCGATACCATCCGTCAGACGGTCTCAGGCCAAGCGGCGTCGGCCGTGTTCGACGTGCCATGGACCCCGCTCTACCTTCTCGTCGCCTTCATGATTCACCCGGTGCTGGCTTACCTCATCATTGGGGCCGGTATCCTTCTGGTGACCCTTGCCCTCGTTAACGAACGGCAAACGGTCGGAAAGTCGGCCAAGGCGCACCAGGCCACCGCCGCTTCCTACGCCGCACATCAGTCCACCGTTTCCGAAGCCGAAGCGATCCGCGCCCTGGGGATGCGCCGGGCGATGGTCGCCAAGCAGATCGTGCAACGCGCCGAGGGCCTCGAGGCCGCCAATGACGTCCAGGTCCTGGGTGTTCGCTACAATACCTTGGTCAAGTTCATCCGCATGTTCATGCAGTCGCTCGCGCTCGGCGTCGGCGCCTGGCTTGCGGTGACTGGACAGATTTCGGTCGGCGCCATCATCGCTGCGTCCGTCCTGCTCAGCCGCGCGCTGCAGCCGATCGAACAGCTGGTGGGAAGCTGGCCCACGATCATGCAGGCCCGCAACGCGCTCGGCACGATCCGCAGGCTGTATGAGTCCACCAACGAAACCAATGTCGAGCGGACGTCGCTCCCGAACCCCAAGGGCCACCTCGAAGTCGAGCGTATTCTTGTGAAGGCGCCCGCCGGCGGCGACCTGATCCTGCGCAACGTGTCCTTTGCGATCAAGCCGGGTGAAGTGCTCGGCGTGATCGGGCCGTCGGGTTCCGGCAAGTCGACGCTCGCGCGCATTGCCGCTGGCGCAATCGCTCCGGACGGCGGCGAAGTGCGGGTGGACAGCGCGAACATCGCGGACTGGGATGCCGAATTGCTCGCCGAGCATGTCGGCTACCTGCCGCAGAACATGGCTTTGTTGCCTGGCACGATCAGCGAGAACATCTCGCGCTTCCGCAGTGCAACCGCGAAGGATAAGGCCGAAATCGATCGCGAAGTCATCGCCGCCGCCAAGCTGGCTGGGGCGCATGACATGGTCCTGCAATTGCCCAAGGGCTATGACACGCTGATCAAGTCAAACGGCTTTGAGTTGTCGGCCGGCCAGGCACAGCGCGTCGCCCTGGCGCGCGCCTTGTTCGGCAGCCCGCAGGTGTTCATCCTTGATGAACCCAACTCTGCGCTTGACCAGGACGGAGAGGAAGCACTCGACCGCGCCGTGAAGACGATGGTCGCGCGCGGCGCTGCGGTTCTGATCGTGGCGCATCGGACGGCCATCCTGAACAACGCTGACAAGTTGATGGTGTTGAACGAGGGCACCATCGCGCAATACGGACCGCGCCAGGAAGTGGTCGAGGAGCTTCGCAAGCGCGCGAGCCGCGCCAACGTCGTACCCATCGCTCAGAACGGGAGGCCATGATCATGTCGACGCTTATGACAACTGACGACCAGGGCGCCCTTCGTCCCGACCTGATGTCTCCCACGCGGGACTCTCTTCTGCCCGAGCTTCGCATTGGTGGTACAATCGCCGGCGTGTTCTTCCTCGGTTTCCTCGGATGGGCTTCGTTTATCCCGCTTGATGCAGCAGCGACAGCTGAGGGCGTCGTGGCGGTGGCCGGCAATCGCCAGGCTGTTCAGCATCGCGATGGCGGCATCGTCACGAAGCTCAATGTGCAGGAAGGCCAGATGGTCAAGCAGGGCGATCTCCTGCTGCAGATTTCGGCTTCGGAACTGGTCGCGCAGGAGCGAGGTCTTGCTGGCGAGGCAATATCCCTCATGGCCCAGCGCGCGCGCCTGCTCGCAGAACGTGCGGGCGCAGAACGCCTCGCGCGGCCGCCGGAGCTCAAGAACCTCAGCGACGAGGACAAGGCTCTCGCCGATGACGCGATGGCAAGCCAGCAGTTGCTGTTCGACACGCGCCGCAGTTCACGGTTGAACGAGCGCAACGTGCTCGAACAGCGTATCCGTCAGCATGACGAGCAGATTTCGGGCATTGCTCACCAGCAGGTATCGAACGAGCTCCAGAAACAGTTGCTCGCGGAGGAACTGCAGGGTCTCCAGAAGCTTGTTCCGTCCGGCTACGTTTCGCTCAACCGCGTGCGCGCCATGGAACGCGAAGTCGCCAACCTTGACGGTCGCGATGGGTCGCTTCGTTCGGATGCCGCCCGCCTGACTGAGGCAGTTGGGGAAGCAAGGCTCGGCATCATCAGCATCGACCGCCGCACCCAGGAGGAAGTCGCGACCGAACTGCGCGATGTCCAGGTCCGCCTCGATGAGGTCATGCCGCGGCTCAACGCGACGCGTCAGCAGATCACACGCGCTACGGTCCGCGCACCCGCCACGGGACAGGTGGTCGCCCTCAAGGTGTTCACCGAGGGCGGCGTCGTGATCGCCGGCGACACGCTCATGGAGATTGTTCCGACCGACCGTCGCCTGGTGATCGAAGCCAAGGCTGCGCCGACCGACGCTGACGACCTTGCCATCGGCATGACTACGCAGATCCGGTTCCCGGCCTTGCAGGAGAAGGACCTTCCGATCATCGAGGGGCAGATCTCCAAGGTCTCCGCCGACAGCTTTGAAGACCCGCGTTCGGGCGCCCACTACTTCGAGATCGAAGTCATGGTGCCGCCGGAATCGCTCGAAAAGCTGAAGGAGTTCCGCGCTGACGGCGGTATCCGCGCCGGCCTGCCGGCTCAGGTGATCGTCCCGATGCGCAAACGCACGGCGCTAGGCTACCTACTGGAGCCGCTATCCTCGACCTTCTGGAAGGTCGGACGCGAGCACTGAAAAAGACAACACCCCGGGACCCAAAGTCCCCGGGTCTCGCGACCGAGGCTGGGCGCGGGTGCCGTGAAAAATGTTGATCGGCGATATGGGCGTGTTGTTCGCTGTGGCGCCGCCGCGTCGGCTGAACCAGGACCTCGGAGGCTACCCGCCCAAGGTAGTTACATGGTGCCGGACTTGCGCGATCCAGCTTTCGGTTCAGCCTCGAGCAAGAATTCCCCACTCCTGGATATCGAGCCCAGAAAGCTGCGCGAACAGGGAGATGTCATCGATAAGGGTTTCGCGGATGAACTGCCGGGTCTCGGATGTCATCGACATAGATCGTCCCGTCCTGGAGCCTTCGTTGGCAAGAACAGGTCGCACGTCCAAGAACGGTGATAATCCGAGGAACTGTGAGACTTGATGGAGTACTGCAGCTGGACGGGCTTTGAGGTTTCCACTCTCGAGACAGAGAATCTGATTTCGGGGAAACACATTCAGGGCGCGTATTAACTGGCTTCCGTAGCGTCCCCGATCGACGTAGGCGATTTGCTTAGCTTCAATCGGAGGCAGTGCTGCGAGTCGATGGCCCTCTGCCGCAATCGCGTGTTCGAAACTCAGGACCTCGCGACTATTGTGCGTCGCCATGTTCCAATGCGACCACGCCCGTTCGATCGGATCGCGGAAAATCAGTATGACGTGAACCTTCGGATTGAATCGCTTTATGCGCTCGAGGCAATGCGGCAAGTATATGTAGCTTGGAGTTGAGTCGAGCCGCAGCCTGTCATTGTTGTACGCGAACATTGACAGGTATGAACTGTAGTCTGGGTTGCTCCAGTCGACGTCTTCGCGGTCGAAGAAATGCAATTCTTTCCGGATCCCTCCGCAAACATCGGGATGCCGTATTAAGTGTGCGTGCAGTGCAGTTGTCCCGCACTTATGGACGCCGCCTACCACGATTTCAACCAATGTGACCAATCCTGAGTTGTGAGCATTGCAGAAACGCTTTACGCGAATTCGGAACGGGGTAGGACAAGGGCGGCATGGCCCACCCAATCGCAACTTTCGGGGTCATGCTTGATCCATATCGCAATCTCACAACCCTCCCCGCGGCCACCCTTTTGCTTTCCAGGCTAGAATCACCCGCCCAGACTCGCTCACCAATAGGCCCTTGAGAATCCTCCGATTGGTCTGAGCCCCGCGTGGTCCCTCGTTTGAATGGAGAGTTCGTCATCTGGAAACGGACATTTGGAAGAGCTGATTTACCTTAGAACAGATCATCGCGATCCTGGCCGAGCAGGAGCGCTGCGTGCCTGACATTGCGAAGCGGGAGCGGAAGTCAGACATGCATCATCACCGCCACGCGGATGGTTTCAGGCGACGTCTTGAAGTACCGGAACGGGTTGGCGTTCATCCCATGAGCCTAGCAGGCGAAATCTGCGGCCAGCAAGCCGCTTCCCCTGACAATGCCGCGGTCATTGATCGCCTCGGCCTTTTGGCTAACATAGGCTGCAGCCAACAACGCCCGCGGCCCCCCGCATGATCTCGCATCTTCATCGCTGCCTTTTCACGCACGTGCCGAAGACTGGCGGAAAATCCGTTCTTGCTGCATTCGGACTGCCGATGCTTGGAGCCGACTACGACGGCAGCCTTGCTCACATCGATCGGCCCTATGGGCATCGCCGACTTCAGGAGTTCGTCGATACGGACGCGTTTGGCTATTTCAAGTTTGCCTTTGTTCGCAACCCTTGGGATCGCCTTGTGTCAGCATTCTTCTACCTTAACGCCGGCGGGTGCAATCAATTCGACGCCGCATTCCGGGCGGAACACCTGGAGCGATACAATGGAGACTTCTTGCGGTTTGTGGATGATCTGGAGCGGCTGATGGCGCACCAGCATTTCAGACCGCAGTCGCACTGGGTCTGCAACGATGATGGGCGCCTGCTCGTCGATTTCATCGGTCGGTTCGAGTCCATGGACTCTGACTTCCAGGACATTGCAGAGCGCGTTGGCCTCGCCGGATTTGCTCTCCCACGACTCAATTCGTCCGTGCACGCTGCATACACGACTTACTACGATGCTGCGCGCCGAGATCGCGTTGCGGCTCTTTACGAATCCGGTGTATTGAGGTTCGGCTATGGCTTCGGTTT
>CADEDX010000465.1 GCA_902826195.1 uncultured Bradyrhizobium sp.
TATCGGCTCGGCGAGCGTGTTCTCGATCGTGTTCGCAGAACAATGGAGCGCTGCCCGAGTCGCCCGGTTCGTCGATGCCCTCCGGCTTTTTCGCATCGGCTATAGCTGGGGTGGAACGACCAGCTTGGTGATGGCCTACCCGGCAGCCGGCTCGAATGCGCGGTCGTATGGAGCGAGCTTGGTGCGGTTAAATGTTGGTTTGGAGAAGACAGAGGATCTAATCGACGATCTCAAACGAGCACTCGCGATCTGAGCGCAATGAAGCCAACGAAAGGGGTCGACCCCCATCCCGGTTAGCTCCATTGCTCTCGTGGAGTCTAAGGGCTTGAGCTCCTGCTTTTTGCTCCGCAGCAGCCCTTTATCTACCCTTCTGAAGGCAGTTGAGCGTCAAAGGGCGACCTTCGGGCGCGGCTGATTTAGGTCTGTTCACCCCCGCCTGCGGACATCGGAGGACTGCCGCAAGCACATCCGAAAAGGTCACTAGCGGAAGTCAGAGCAAACTTGCAGCCGGGCGGGACAGACGTAGATATCGGCTTCCTTGTCGAATACCGGAATGTGCGGCTTGATCGCACGCTCGTTGGCCAGCCACTCCAGCATCTCGGCTGACCCGTGGGCACTGTCGGCAGCCAGGCGTTCGGGACAGAGCCCGAGGCAATCTTCGGTCCGTTCAATCATTGTGCTTGCCGCACCGAGTTCGGCCGGCCTGATGGCTCGCGTCGCCTCAATATATGGCGGAGGCCAAGGACTATGGCACCATTCCCCATCCTGTGGACGTGCGTTCCAGGGCGTCTACGAAGGCGTTGTAACTGGCCGGACCTTCTCTGACCGGAGCCTAGAAGTGGAAGTCGTCAGGAGACTGAAGGTGGGCTGAAGGTTGCTCCGAAGAGGAAGGGCGGTGCACCGGGCGCCTGCGTCATGACCGTGTTCAGGCGCCCTCTCATCGTCTTCCCGATCGGCAGGGCACGATCGCGGAAGGTGCCGTTGGTTGCGATGGCGGTTTGAAGATCGCGAGATATCCTACGCCACCCCGGAGCTTATGGAAACCGGTCTCCACGTAACCCACCGCCGCAAGCTCGCACCGCAGGAGGTCGGGCGGCGTACCATGTTCGTCGGTCGGACGATCGAGATCAACGATGCCTATCAGCGCCTCGGGCTTCATCGCCGCAGCAAGATTGTACAGCAGCGCATAGGGTTGCGTGATTTCATGGTACATGTGGACGAGAACGGCTGCGTCGAGCGCCCGCGCCGGCAATCGCGGATCGTGTTCTTCGCCCAGCCCGACCTTTACGTTTGCAAGTTTGGCATCGAGCACGCGCTTCTGTAGCGCAGCTAGATAATCTGGCGTGATATCTTCGGCGAGCACCTCGCCTTGCGGCCCCACTGCGCGAGCCAGCAACATCGTATAGAATCCGCTGCCAGCCCCGATGTCCGCGACCCGCATGCCCTTTTTGATGCCCAGCAGACCGAAGACCTGCCCGGTTTCGTCGGCCGAGCGCCGCTCGTCCTCAGAAGCCCAGATCGGGCTGATAATCGATGCGACTGGGCGATCAGGCGCCGGGAATTTCGCTGCTGGCAGACCTGGCGGGGCCAAAGCCGTGACAGGCTCGGCGGCAAGCGCGATGCGAGGACAAATCATCACGCCACACAATTGCATACCAATGCACATCAGGCCGAGTAATCTGCCGAGAGAGAGTATATTTGGTTTCATGTTGAAGAGGCCTCTCCGACGAAGTTTCACCCGGGTCGAGGGCGGCAGGCTGGTCGTCCTGCATGCCCTTCTTGAACGACTTGATGCCCTGGGCGACGTCGCCCATAAGGTCGGAGATTTTGTGGCCGCCGATTTGGGCCGGGAGGACTTACACGGCCTTGATGGACAGCTTGGCGATAGCCAGCACTATGCCCTGGCTCAGGGGCGCGTCGAACGCACCGCTCAGGGCCTCGGCTGAAAGTCCGCCGAGACCCTTGATGTCGCGTCGCCATGCACGAAGTCGGCTTGGCGGTCATAGACGGCCTGGGTCGCTTCCGGCATGTCGCCGAAGGCGTCGCTGACGATCCAGGCGAGCTGCCAAGCTTCAATCTATCGCGGCGCAGGAACCTTAGCGTTCTGCTCATGTTCCTAGGAGAGGGAGAGCCGATGCGCATCTTTAAGAAAAATCCCAATCGCCAGGACACCCTATTGGGTGGGCTAATACTTGGCGGCTTTATGGTGGTCGCAGTTATCGCTGCGTTGTTCATGCTATTTTCGTGGCGGGTCGAGGACACCGCTGGTGTGCCGAAGACGGTAGGTTCATCCCCTCATTCGTCGACCCCGCTGTCGCCAACTGCACCTTCCGCAAATTGATATTATCTTCGTTTGGCCAATTGCTTGTTTAGATCACCGATGAAGTGCTGGGCGCCCTCCTCGGTCAGCAACTCGCCGGACTTGTCCGGCACGTCCGCCCTCTGGCAGAGCGTCTTGAGTTCGTCGTGCTGGGCTTCCTTCATCATTGGCTTTTCGGGCATGGTTAGGCCAAAGCAATCGAGCAGCCCGGATTTATCATGAAACAAGCTGAGGCCGTTGCAAGGAGGCTGCAATCGCGCGTTTCAAGAGCAACAGAGTGGGTGCGGCAGCGCAACGCCAGGGCAATCTTGGCGGGACGAGTTATCTCCCAAGAAATGAGAACTCGCCCGCAACATTTCCGCAGACGACTTGAGCAGACTGACGGAACTAGGGGGGTGGCGAAGAGTTACGCATCTGGGCAGGCCATGGAAAGTAGCACATGATCCGTCCGGTATTTGTGGCTTTGGCTTTGTCTTTTACACCTACAACCGTATTTGCAGAGACATGCGTTGCCTCTCATTATGGTTATAACGGTGGACGAACCGCATCTGGCGAACGAATGAATCCCAGGGCGATGACTGCCGCTCATCGCACAAAGTCCTTCGGCTCCTATGTCACTGTCACATCCCAGAAGAGCGGACGAAGCGTCACTGTCCGGATCAATGACCGCGGTCCCTTCGTAAAGGGACGTTGCATTGATTTGTCTACAGGAGCAGCGCGGGCACTTGGGATGGCCGGCCTTGAAAAGGTGTCGCTGAATTGATTGGAACATTGGGTTGGAGAGATCGGCTTTCGATATACCCAGCGACTTCATGCAATACTTTGATATGCCTGCTGTCGTCTGCGTCAATCTTGCTACGGTCTGGTGTGCCCTTTTCTTTAGGCCTGGCATCGGCACTACGTCCCAATTTCAGCTTTGGATCCTACCCTCAGGTTCTCGGCCGACACCTTGCCGCGGCTCTCGGTCTCTTCGTAACTGACCTTGAGGCCCTCGTTCAGGGTGGTCAGCCGGCGTGCTCGAGCGCCGAGATGTGCCCGACTACGCCCTTGCCGCCGTTGTCCGGCTGGATGAACCCGTATCCCTTGCTCGGGCTGAACCACTTCACGGTACCGATCGCCACGCCGCGCTCTCCGCGGGAGTTTGAAAAGGTCGGTAGCCTACGGTGTCGGACCGGCGGCAGGGAAGCGGCTCGGCGGCTATCGACGTGGCGGATCGGGTTGCCTGGCCGGCTGCTCGTACCTGGTCGGACCTTTGAGCCTGGTAGGCTCCGATGGCCGAGCAACCCAGCCTATTAACTACGTGGCCGCGTCGCCAGGTCGGGTTGATGCAGATCAAGCCGCGAAGCCCTGGCGTATTGTATGTTGCCCGTCATTTTAATTGGGGAACCCAATGATTTACGTTGTAAAGCCAACCTCTTACCGCTCCATCCTTCAGGATCGGATCAGGAAATATCGCTGGCTGATGGGCCAGGTGCGGACCGCAGCTTCGGTCCAGTTGATCAACGACTGGATCAAGCACCTTGAGGCGGAGCTGGCTCGGTACGCTCACTGAGGCTCGACGGCGGCAATCGCTCGACGCTGATAGGAACGATCAAACCTCAGCGCCGTTGGATCCGCGTGTCGCAATTGACACCGTTGCATCGAGGCCCTGGTGTTCCCTGCCCCGGCTCACCGGGGCCTCGTCGCGTCTATGTCCGCTAGTTTGGAACAATGAAACCAAATTTCGGGATCCACGAAGTCGATCCGAAGCAATTCGGGCGCAGCATCTCCTCGGGATTAGAGGAGATCACCAGTGACTATTCTCAAGCTCATCGCGCTTAGTTCATTCGGTTCGGGATCGGTCGCAGCACTGCTCTGCAGCGACTTGGGTCCCGATATCGCGCTGATCGCATTGAGCATGTTTTTCTGAGGCTTAGGGACACAAACTGACCTCCGCGCACGCCTTGGCGAGCTCTTGCCGCGTTTTTGCCAAACCGGTAGCGATAGCCCGCAAGTGCCGCCCCAGGGCAAACTTGCAGCGGATGACGACCAAGTCTTGCGAATACCTTTCAGCGCCTCAGTCCGCGCCAAGGCCGAACAGGCCGCCGCGGCGCGCAAGGACGCCGATCCCTGGGGCATGCGAGGCTTGGAACGCACGCACGCCCGGCTTCCGCGGACCGGCGTCGCCGGCGATCGGCGATGCGCTCAACGCCGGCTACGGCCATCTCGAGGTCAAGTGCTTGGGCTGCGGCACCCATCAGACGGTCACAAGAATTGCTCCGCGGTGAGACGATATGCCTTTAAGCGCAGCCAATTGGTTGCGCTCCGGCCGAATAAGATCACGGCCGATAGCCCCGCCTCTGAGATGTGGCCCGGTGACCGGGACCGATAATCGCGGCGAATGTCACCCGATTTTCAACTTGAGTTTCATCGCCTCTTCGCCCTTCACTGTTCTGCAGTACGTTTTCCCGTCCGGCTGTAGCTCGATCCAGCCTTTCGCCAGCATGCTGTTGAGGAGAAGTCGGCCCGCGGGATAGAGTTGGTACAGCGTCAGGCCGTGGCTGCGGTTCAGCTTCTGCAGGACGGTGCGCTCGTTCGATCGAGGAATGTGGGGCGGCGGCGATGGCACGAAGACAGACCTGTTGGAACTCAATCCTCTATTTCTTCAGGACGCCAGCGTCCGTGTTGCCAAGGCTTTGAGTGGCGGCGCTTGCTGCAGGCGTGTCAACGGCGTTGCCGTGCGAGACCGCGGCACCCGGAGCGGCTCCAGTCTGCGGTACGCCCATGTTGCTTCCAGTCGTGCCGTGACCGAGGGCGTTCGACGTGTTAGGTCCTGGCGATCCTCCCGTCCCGCTGATGGTGCTACCGTTCGACAGCGTGGACCCACCGGCCGAGCCAACTGCGCCGGCGGATGACCCCGCCGAGCCGCCTCCGGAAACTTGAGCAATAGCGAACGAACTGATGCCGAAATAAAGGCTCAAAACCAACGAAACCATCTTCATGTCCGAATTCCTTTTCGCATGGCGAGCCCAGTTCCAGATACCGCTGGCATCGCACGCATGAGCCACACCGCTCGTTCGACAATAGGAAGCAGCATGCTTCGTTCCTGCGCTCCAGGAACCAAATCCCGGCCGCCCTATTTGGTTTTTACGTCGGGTTAGTTTGTCGCGGGAGTATCAGGATGCATACGTCCGGCTGGACGCCCTTGATCGTGCCGGATTGGGCCGATCAGACGGTCTATATGGTCGAGAATGACCTCGGCCGACGCGGTCGGGTGTATGTCGAAACCGACAGCCAATACGCGGATCTGGAAGCGACAATCGAGGCCCTC
>CADEDX010000466.1:0-3554 GCA_902826195.1 uncultured Bradyrhizobium sp.
TACTGATCATGGGCAACGTCGAGAAGCTCCCGATCCGCAAGAAGCGCCTGACCCTGCCGAACGAGAACGAGCTCGTCACGCGGAAGGAGCTGGCGCAGGTCGTCGACATCGTCATCGACCGGTTCATGGACCCGATGAAGCAACAGGCGGACCTGATCGGACAGCAGGGGAAGCTGATCGCTACGCTCGTCGCGGCGATCAAGGACCTGCGGAGAACGGAGGAGCGATGACGACGACCGTATCACGACTGCCGGGCGGGATCGAGGTAGAGGTCGACGACGCCACGGGCGAGATCGTCGACGACCAGCTCGTCACGCCGAAGAAGCTCTACGGCGGACTGGGCCAACCGGTCCCCCGGAAGACGAAGCGCCACCTCGACTTCGAGTCGATGACCGAAGCCGAGAAGGCTGCGGAGTACGAGATCGCGAAGAACTCCGAGCAGCCCGTATCCCTCGGGGTGCTGCTGAACTGCAACGAGAAGGTGGCCGAGATCTTCCGCGACGTCGCGAAGACGATCAAGGCAATGCGGGCTGAGATCGCCGAGCTGAAGGCGCGACCGACGATGAAATATTGCGGCGTCTTTCAGCAGGGGAAGAGCTACACGGTCGGCGACTGCGTGACGCGGTCCGGATCGATCTGGCACTGCGACCACGACACCGACCAAGCACCGGGAAACGGAAACCGCTCGTGGACTCTAGCGGTGAAGTCCGGACGATGACGAGCTTCGCATCACGCCGATTAGATTCAAATTGGATCTTCTTCGCAGGCGGCGTGCTGCGCGAGGGACCCCGGGAGGTAAGTTGCTCCTACTTCGTGCCTCCCGGGGATCACTGCGGTGCGACGGCCGCGAACTCCGGAGGCGATGACCTCCTTGGCCGCCTCCGGAGGGGCGTCGCATGACTCTTAAATCCCGAACGGTCTTGGCGCAGAGAGAACTTCGTACTTTGTCCTGGCCGAACAAGGGCGCGCACGAAGTTCTGGACTTCGGGATCGACTGGTCGCGGCGGTTCGAGGACCGACAGGAAGAAGTGATCACGACCGTCGTCTGGTCGGTCCCTGCAGGCATCACGAAGGACAGCGATTGGCAAGACGCCAGCAGGACCGTCGTCTGGTTGTCAGGCGGCGAGGTCGGGAAGACGTACGAGCTGACCTGCCGCATCCGCACGAACTGGGGGCGGACCTTCGATCAGACCGTCAGCGTGAAGGTGATCACGAAATGAGCAGCAGCGCACAGGCGAAGTGGCGACCTCGCATCGGCAGCGTGTGGAAGCAGCGCGACATCGACGACCTGTTCAGAGTCAGATTCACGGTGATCGGCTTCGAGGGCGATCAGGTCATCTTCAGGCGCAGCACCGACGGCGAGGTCTTCCGCCGCGACGCGGACTTCTGGGGTGACGCGATGGCCGAGATCTAGAATGCATGTCGAAAATAAGTACTCTCGTTGGTACCGCGAACTGATGACTTCGGTTCAGAAATCAGGCTGATCCAGAGATCAAAGCAAAGATTATCGCTGCGCAAAAGGCCGGATGGGTTAAACGGAAGACGAAAGAAATTGCAAACACATGAGCCGCCCTACCTCAGACTCGTCGTCGGCCGGATGTACGCCGTGACGAAGTCGCCGAAGTTCTTGCCGCGCGACTTCAAGTTGGCCGGTGAAGCTTCGGCGGCACTCTGCGCGGAGATACGAGAGCGCGGCTGGCCGATGCCGCCGAATTACTTCCGGGCCGAGGTCGGCACTGGAGGTAGCTGGCCGGCAATCTTCTTGTCTGCATCGATGGACGGCGTGACGTGGTCCATGCCGCACGGCTTCGGCTTCACCACCCGCCGCATCGGCGACGTCACGGATGCCGACGCGTTCGCTGACGTGTTCAAGGCGCACGGGCTGACCTGATGCCCATCCACGACGCGAAGATAAGAGAGCTATTCGAAGAGGGTCGGCCGATCGTCGAGATCGCGGCTCGGACCGGAACGTACAGCACGTACGTTGGCAAACGCCTGCTGAAGATGGGGCTGACGCCGCCTACCACCAAGCGAGGCAGTCCAGAAGAACTCGAGCGTCGGAAGGCCGCGCAGAAGGCCGCTTGGGCACACCGCAAGAACTCCAAGAAATAATTGCGCGGCCCTCTTTACTTCGTCTCTGGAATCGGCAGGTCCCGCACTGCTGGAACAAAAGTAGTAGAGCAGCCGATTTATTTTCTCCGCACCTCTTACCCGACGTGAAGCGCCATTTTAAGTGGCCCATCAGCGAACGGTGAAGTTTGCGTCCGTTCGCGAGCGATGACTCAATGCAACTTGGTAAGCAGGAGTTTTAGAAAATGACTACGGCTATGGAACACATGATCGAGAACGACATCCGCCACCGCCCCCACCCGCGTCCCGAGGTGGAGGCCGCGCTCAGGAAGTACGGAAAGAAGAGGAGAAATCTTTGGAAGAGAGACCCAGAACTCCAGAGTGCGAGAGACTGGGTGGCGGCATCTGATCGGGCGAGGGCCGTGGTCGCAGCCGATCCGTTCTTCGGCCCCCTGCTGGCGATACATGCGAGGGTGTTCGATCGAACGCAAATCTACGGGCCGGAGGAGACTCCGGAGAGCGTCGAAGAGGACGTCGTGATGAGCCACGTCAACGCGCTCAAGAGCATCGCCCGGGGCGAGATCTACTACCGGTTCGAGACGGTGACCCGCATCCTCGAGCTGGACCTCGACATGGGAGCCTTCATTCGGCGGATCGCCGAGTACTACGCCATCAACCCGGCCGAGCGCCGATGCAACGAGGTCCAGCTCGCCGAGACGTGGGACGAGGCCAAGCAGGACTACGTCGGCTTCATGGATATGTTCTGTCAGGTGCGGCACGAGTGCCCGATCGTAGACTGACCTCGGCCCGCACTTAGGTGATCTTGGCAACTCGAAGCGCGGGCATCCGTCTGCGCTTCGAGGTACTTTGGCTGGCGATGCAAGGCGTAGTCGAAAAGCGAGTGGCGTCAACGGATTAGAGGTGGACGACGAGTCTACGGGTAGATACTGGTGCACAACCTTAGCGAGTGGTTCGCTAAGAAACAACTGGCACAGGAGAACTACCACATGGCCCGCAAGCGCAACCCGAACGCCACCCCCCGCACCCCCAAGACCCTCACTGCAGAGAGCCTGCTGATCGCGAACTACCAGCGCCGGATCGGCGTCACCCTGCAGGCCCTGAAGAAGCTGGAGCTTCACGCGTCGCAGCTGGCGGTGCTGGATCGCGCGGTGCAGACTCTGGAGTCGGCCGTCAAGCCGCGTACCGCCAAGACCGCCAAGGCTCAGGCTCAGGCAGCCACGGCGGTGGTCCCATGAGCGCGCCGGACCTGAAGGATACCCTCGCAGCCGAGTTCGCAGCCGCGCTCGGTCCCGATGCCACCATCGAGATCGACGTCACCTTCCCGCACCGGCCCGTGGTCTGGTACTTCGGCCTGCGGTTCGACGGGTACTGGGACGAGTACGGCTACCGGTTCGTCTCGGAGGACGGGGTCAGCTCGCTCTGGTTTCCGTTTCCCCGCACCGGCACGACGGTGACCGACGTTC
>CADEDX010000466.1:3564-5618 GCA_902826195.1 uncultured Bradyrhizobium sp.
CAGCTGCACTGATCCAACCCGCAACCTGATGCGAAAGAGCCCGCCAACAATTCGGCGGGCTTTTTTGTGGGGGGCCGAAGAGCTGATTAGGAGCCAGCCGATCGCGCTGCTGTCCGGGCCTGATGATCACTGACCCTGCAGGATCAGGCCCATCCACGGCCCCCCGGCACGGGTTATCCCCTGCCATTTCCGACCCCCAGCCGGCAGGGATACCCAGAAGGATACCCAGAGCCCGAAACCGGGAGTCTACGGGTAGAAGGAAAATGGAAAATCACTCAACGATATCAATGGCGCGCTCGGAGAGATTCGAACTCCCGACCCTCGGAATCGAAATCCGATGCTCTATCCAGCTGA
The DNA here is from genome assembly GCA_902826195.1 of uncultured Bradyrhizobium sp. Lineage (GTDB taxonomy): Bacteria > Pseudomonadota > Alphaproteobacteria > Rhizobiales > Xanthobacteraceae > Bradyrhizobium. The sequence continues at coordinate 3,919 of CADEDX010000466.1, forward strand.
GCTACGAGCGCGTGCGAGGGGTCGATTACCAGACTTGGCCCGGCAGGGCTAGCGGCGGCGCTAGTAGCAGGGATGCCGCCTTCGGTCCTGGCCGATATAGGCCGCCGCGCTTTGGCGGCAGAGGATGGTGGAGGGGCCGTCGTAAAGGGCGAAGGTGGCCGGTTGCGGCCCGGGGCCGTAATTGTGCAGGAAGCTGATCGGGTAAGGCAGCCCCCAATTGTGCAGGTGGTGGCGATTGTGCCGGGCATCGGCCACGCCGGGAACCAGGGTAGCGGTGGATAGCAGGGCGGCGGCGATCAAAAACTTGGCTTTGGTCATAGCGATTCTCCGGTACGCATCGAGCCAAACTATAGCGATTTCGGATCGGGCCGGTAGCCGATTGTACGACGGAAGAAGGAACGTAAAATCAACGAGATAAGAGGCGGAACCTCCGATCCGTTCAAACCCCGGCCGCGCTCGGTCCGGCCGGTCCAGCCCAGCAGCGCATAAAAGCAGGTCGAAAAGCTGCGGAAAGCCGCCCGGATGCGCGCCTTTTTGGCCCCATGGCATCCTAAACGAATTCCCAACACAGTCCGGCCAGAGTTCTGCTGTCTTGTCCTCGGCTGGCGGACCGCCTATCCCGCGTTCAACACGGCTAACCGGTTCCTGTTCGATCCATGCGCGTCACGTCTCTTGCCTTGCTGTTTCTGTCGGTGCTGGTCGCGACGCCGGCGCGCGCCGACCTGCGTATCACGCGCGATCACGGCGGGTATGTCGAGGAGTACAAGGCCAAGTACCAGCGCATCCGCGACCGCAAGGAGCGCGTCATCATCGACGGCATCTGCAATTCGGCCTGCACGCTGGTGTTCGGCATCGTGCCGATGAACAAGATCTGCGTGACGCCGAGGGCGAGCCTCGGTTTCCACCAGGCCTATTACGACAAGGCCTTCACCTTCGGCATAAAGGTGACGAGTTCGGAAGGGACGTCGGACCTGATGTCCTATTATCCGAACACCGTGAAGGACTGGATCCGCCGCAATGGCGGGCTCACCACCGAGATGAAGAAGATCAGGAACGGCACCGAACTCTGGAAGATCGTCGATGCCTGCCCGGAAGAGTGGCGCTGATCGCTTCCCCGACGCGGCGCGACACGCGTGCAGCCGGCGGCATCGGGGCAGCGTGACTTCCTCCTAGAACGTCACCACGCCCCGGATCGACTCGCCGCGCTTCATCAGCTCGACCGCGTTGTTGATCTCGCTGAGCGGCATCACATGCGTGATCATCGGATCGATCTGGATCTTGCCCTGCATGTACCAGTCGACGATTTTCGGCACGTCGGTGCGGCCCCTGGCGCCGCCGAACGCAGTGCCTTTCCAGACCCGGCCGGTCACCAGCTGGAACGGCCGCGTCGCGATCTCGGCGCCCGCCGGCGCCACGCCGATCACGATCGACTGGCCCCAGCCGCGATGGCAGGCTTCCAGCGCCTGCCGCATCACGGTGACGTTGCCGGTGCAGTCGAACGTATAGTCGGCGCCGCCGATCTGGTCCGCGCCCGATTTCGTCATGTCGACGAGGTGAGGGACCAGGTCCTTGCCGAGTTCCTTCGGGTTGACGAAGTGCGTCATGCCAAAGCGCTCGCCCCACGCCTTGCGGTCGTTGTTGATGTCGACGCCGATGATCATGTCGGCGCCGGCGAGCCGCAGGCCCTGCAGCACGTTGAG
>CADEDX010000467.1 GCA_902826195.1 uncultured Bradyrhizobium sp.
GAAGGCCTTCCGGTGCCGGGACGTCAAGGACATGGGAAGCAGGCAGATGCCATCCCCAGACGGGATATGACCATAGTTTGAGAAGCGGCTGACGAGCCCGGACCACTCGCGCCAGGCGAGCGGCAGCCTCATGATCGCAATGTGGATCGTGCTCCCAAGTGACGAACAGAGCCTTCGCGCCGATGGATGCTATGGTCTCGGCGATCCGCTCGGCCGATCGTTCGACATCGTCGTCGGATAGGGGAGCGGCGTCGGGCAGGCCCAGTTCGAACAACCGGTCGGGAGGCAACCCGAGAATGCGCGCCGCATCGAGAAGCTCGGCTTTCCGGGTCGCAATCAGGCGATCTCGGGGATAGGCTTGGGAATTAGGATGTGATTTCGAACCGTCCGTCAGCAGAATTACCGCAAGATCCTGATGATTGCGCCTGGCGAGGGCAATGAGCCCGCCAGCACCCAAACTCTCGTCGTCAGGGTGCGGAGACAACACCACAAAAGGCCCGCTTTCGGTCAGTTCCTGCAGAGACCCGACCGGAAACCGATCGACCAGCCTGAAGTATGTGTCCGCATTCAAGAGATGTCTCCGACCGACAGGGTTCTGTCCAACACGGCTCGCGCCGCATCCGTCATCGCCAAATCCGGCACGGGCTGACGCAGATAGGTAGCCAAATCCCGGCAGATGCGCTCGATCGGATGCGGGCGCATGAATGCGGAGAGACCGATGCCTCGCTGCACATGTTCCAAGACATCCAGCGCCGCACGCTCCACCACCATGCGCGTCAGGTTGGAGAACGCGACGACGCCGGCCGGCTCAAGGCATTCGTCTCCGAACCGTCGCGACGCCTCCTCCACCCAGAACAGGGTCGTGCCGCAAGCCGCCGTGCACCGCGCAACCCGCTCGAGCTGATGGGAATCTCGATCTCGCCCGCGCGTTCGAAGGTGCTCGCAATACAAGGCGGTAAGCCTCTCCATGGCTCCCAAATGTGCCGCGCAAAACCGCCAGGCCCCTCCCGAAAAGAATGGTTGACGCATGTAGTCCCCGGCCTCTCCGATCTGCTCGGATCGGCCCACAACGATGCCCGTAAGGTCGACCGTCCCGCTGGCGCTCGCCTTCATTCCCAATGGCGTCCAGGCGCCGTGATCGGCGCGTCCGCTCGCGTCGAAGTCCACGAGATAGAGAACATGCCCGGAGGGTGTCGTAACGGTGATTAGGGGCCGGGACACCGACCCCGCACCCGATGCAAAGATCTTGGTTCCGATCAATTTCCACGATTCGCCGAGGCTTTCGCGGCGCAGACCAGCCGCGTCTTCCGCCCCCCAAACTCCCGAGAGGCCGCCGTTTCTGACGTTATCTGCAAGCGCTTCGACCTGGTGCGAGGTGCCGTATCGCGAAACCAGCATGACAGCATTCACATGGCCTTCGAACAGCCTGGCTACCGACAGGTCGGCTCCGCCGATCAGCCTGAGGATCGAACAGAGCATGCTGTCCGTGCCCGGCTGGCCAAGACCGGATCCGCCCAGGGTTGGGGCAAACGGTGCCATTGCGAGTTCCGTATCCCGAAGCGCCGCCCATAAGTCACCATCGAGACGGCCCGCCTCGTCGGAGCTGGCCGCCGTTTCACGCGCGACTTCAGCAAACTTCGCCGCGCGCTGCAGGAGTTCAACATTTTGACTCGGCGCTAGTATGGTCGATCTCCCATTGACGGTCATGCCTCGGGATAAGCCGGCTCAAGTTAGTCCGTTCCTGCGAGGAACGAAGCGGCGACAGGTGCTTTTATCGCGAGGCTGAAATCATCGGGAGAGCACCTTGGCCGAGATCGAATTGCGGCCCGACAACATCGACGAGCATGTCTGGTGGCTTTATTGGGTGGAGCGCGAGGAAATCGTCGGCAGGATCGACCAGGAGCCGGACGGGCGCTGCACAATGACGCCGCTGGGCCAGCATTGGAGCCCGATGAAGAGTTTCGGCCGCTCGTTCGAAAACCCATGCGGGGCTTTGCGCGAAGTCGAGCTTTATTTCCAGCGGCGCTAACCGGCGCATGTCGGACCAGGGCATTTCAATGGCATCCGGGGATCGACTTCATCTCCAAACGCCCCGCAACGCCTTGCCGGGGTATCTTTTACTCTACGGGTCGCTCTATTTGGCTTACGGCACGGAATCGGCGTACCTGCCGGAATTCCTGCGCGATCATGGACTGACGCTCGAGCAGGTGGGCCTGACGCTCGCAGCAGGCACCGTCGTGCGGATAGTCGCGGGTCCCCTCATCGGGCGACTGGCGGATTATCTGGGGGCGTTGAAGCAGGTGCTTTCCGTGGCAGCCTGCCTGTCCGGGCTCATCGGCTCCGCTTATTTGTTTGCGTACGGGTTTGCCCCGCTTCTTGCGGTGATCATATGTCACGCGGCCGCAACGGCCTCTCTCGCCCCGATGTGCGATGCCCTTTCGGTTGCGGCATCGGCCAAAGGGCGGGCGTTCCAGTACGGCTGGGTCCGCGGGGCCGGCTCGGTCGCGTTCATCGGCGGCACCCTTGTATCTGGCCTCCTGATCGATCGATTCGGACTGTCGTCGATCATCGTCGCCAGCAGCGCTTGCTTTCTGCTAATGGCGGCATGCGCCTCGGGCATCCGCTCGCCGGTCGAAAAGGCTTCGGCGACCGAAAGGCTCGAGGTCGGCATCCTGGGCACGCTGTGGAAAATCGCGGCGTATCGAAGGCTGATAATCGTCGGCATTCTCGTGATCGGAAGCCACGCGCTCAATGACACGTTCGCGGTGATCCGATGGCGCGCTGCGGGGCATGACACATTCGCGATCAGTCTACTGTGGTCGGAGGCGGTGTTGGCCGAAGTCGTCGTCTTCTTCCTGCTCGGCCCCTGGTTGATTGCGAGGCTCGGGGCACGGGGCGCTGCTGCGCTCGCTGCGGGCGCAGGAGTGCTGCGCTGGACCGTCATGGCGAGCACGACGGCGGTTCCTGCACTGGTCGGCGTCCAAGCGCTTCATGGATTGACCTTCGCCCTGATGCATCTGGCGGCGATGGCCGTCATCTGTCGCGTCGTTCCGGATCGCCTGGCGGCGACCGCCCAAACGTTCTACGGCACCGGCGCACTCGGCTTGGCGTCGGCGGTTATGACCACGGCATCGGGATATCTATACGGCATGTTCGGCGCTCACGCCTTCCTAGCAATGGCAGCATCCTGCGTGTTGGCCCTGCCGATGATGCGAGGTCTTGCCGTTGGACCGTGGACTGGTAGACGATCGTGAGAACAGCTCGACCCCTAAGGGTCGAGATGTTCTCAGGACGCGACCTCGCAGCAGCGTACGGGTCCGAATCCCGCGCTATATCCCATCGGATGCATGAACCTGAGAGAGGGCAGATCCTGAGCGCCCGCCGCACTGCGTCGCGGAGCACCACTACGTCGTTGCCCATGACGAGATCGAAGCCGTCAGGGCCGCCCAATCGGGATTCGAAAAAGGAGAACATCGGCGCCCCTTTTTATGAAAGTTGCCGAGGCCCTCACCGAAGGCTTCGAATCGGACACTCTGCAGGTGCCGAAACGCCCACGGGAAATACGTTTGTCGACCGGGCGGGCGTGTGCCGCGATTTTCACTCATCTCGGAATAGCTCTCTCGAGGACGCTTGGACTGCCGGCTCGGCCGGTCAGCGCATATGCTCTCTAGGCCCGTCTGATTTCCATCGCGATCTTCGAGGTTTTTATCGAAAGCAGATGGTGGATGGTCGACCCGCGCCGCCTCGCGCCAATCGAAGGTATTGTCCGGCGGTAGAGACCGCGACGCCCCCATATCGCCTTTCTGACAACGCAATGAGCAAGCGAGCGATTAGTTCCTGGGCAATGGAACCTTTTGACGCCGTGCTTCTTTACCCGCCGGCTTACAAAGGGGCGATGCGCGTGAGCGATGAAGAAACTGCTAAGAAAGCGTCCGGGATTTCGAAGTTCTTCGGCGAACTCGCTAACAAGACTTCGCTCGCGGCGGGACGCGCTTCCACGTTTATTACCGCGGCAGGGGTGGTCATCATATGGGCAGTGAGTGGTCCGCTCTTTGGCTTCTCCGACACCTGGCAGCTTGTCATCAACACCGGCACGACCATCGTAACGTTCCTGATGGTGTTTCTCATTCAGAATTCGCAGAACCGCGATAGCGCCGCCATCCAGGTCAAGCTCGACGAACTGATCCGGGTCGGCGCTGCGCGGAATTCACTCGTCGGGATCGAACATTTGACGGATGACGAGCTCGAAGATTTGCGCGGCAAATGTGAAGACCGGGCGCGCGCTGAGAAAGCTGCTGACAAGACGGTCAGCAAGACAAAGAAGTCGGCGCGACGTGCCGCTGACAAGGTTGCAAACTGATGCCGGCGGGCACTCAGTTAGAGAAGCCCTCCGCCCAGAACATCGACGCAATCCTTCGCCTTGAAAGGCAGGACGAAGAAACCCTCGCGGTTCACCATCGCATCTTTCACTGGATCGGCTGGTTCGTCGGCACTATTCAGTTTATCTTCCTTCAATGCGCGTTCGTCATTGGCTGGGTTATCCTTAGCCGCCTTCTTCCACATCCTGCTTTCGATGAGTATCCGTTCCCTCTGCTTGCGACCATTCTGGCGCTCGAAGCCGTTTTGCTCACATCCTGCGTCCTGATCCGCCAAGGCCTGATCGACCGAACGCTGGAGCGGCGCGACCATCTTGAGCTACAAATCAATCTCCTTGCAGAAAAGGAGGCGACCCGGTCCCTGCGCATTCTGCAGCGCATCGCGAGGAAACTTGATGTCGAGGATATCGACGATGGTAGGGACGAACTTGCGAGCGAGACGTCGGTTGATCAGATAGCGCAGGACCTGAGAGACCGAGAGGACGAGGACGCAAAGTAGCCGCTTGATGCGCGTTCAATCAGCTGATCTGTTCCATCGTACACTGTTTGGGCGCTTTATCCGGGCGCCAGCGCAGCAGCCGCGTCCCATGCCGAAACCGTCCGCCCGTGACATGATCGAAGCTGACCTCCACGACTAGCTTAGTCTTTAGGGGTTGCCACTCCGCCGAGCGCTCCGTGGCCCATCGGCTCGGCCCGCCTGGAGCATCACCCGTGAAGCCGGGCGCCCCTACTAGCTTTTCAAGCCGCGCGGTCAACGTCTTCTTATCTTCCTTTGCAAATGCTGACGTGAAGCCAACATGATCGAGGAGGCCCTTGTGATTATACAATCCCAGCAAAAGCGAGCCGACAAGCTCACTGCCCTGCGCATAGCGAAACCCTCCCACGACACAGTCCGCGGTGCGCAAGCGTTTTACTTTGAGCATCGCGCGTTCGCCGAAGCGGTAGTCAAGATCGGTTTGCTTCGCGATAACACCGTCGGTCCCCGCAAACCCGTTATCAAGCCAGCCTTGCGCAGTTTTAAGACTTGCCGTCTGCTCTGTGAGACTCAGCTGCGGGCCCTTAAACTTGGCTGAGATATCGCCAAGGGCTTTCCGCCTTCGTTCAAAGGGCTCGGCGCTAATGTCTTTGCCGGTTGCGCTGAGAAGCGTATCGAACGCCGTAAACATGGCAGGGGTTTCGATCGAGAGTTTCCTGACGCGGCTCTCTGCCGGGTGAAGGCGCATTTGCAGTGCATCAAAT
>CADEDX010000468.1 GCA_902826195.1 uncultured Bradyrhizobium sp.
TTTCGGGAATTTGTCGTCATCCCTGGAAAAGTGTTTCGTCGCCATGCGATTTGTTTCGTCGCTGGAGCGGCAGGAATCGGCTATCGTCCGATTCTGGCGCGGCCCATGCCTCCCCCCTCCGTCGGGACAGCATCTTTCATGCGGGGCCATTTCCACCATCGAACCAACTGTTCGAGCACCGTCATAAGGAGGGGTTGCGATCTTGCTCGCAAACAGGAGGTTTTTCGATGAAGCTTTCCGCGACCCTTTATCACCTGAAGCGCAAGGCCAAACTTCTCTCCCGAGCCGAAAACATCCCGCTGCACGAAGCGCTCGACCGCATTGCCCGGCAGGAAGGGTTTGCCGGCTGGAGCCTGCTTGCGGTGAAAGCTGCGGCCGCGGCGCCCGCCACAAAACTGTTCGCCCGGCTTTCTCCGGGCGACCTGGTGCTGGTGGGCGCGCGCCCGTGCCAGGGCAAAACCCTGATGAGCCTCGAACTTGCCGTGCAGGCGATGAAGTCCGGCAGCCGAGGCGTGTTCTTCACGCTGGAATATACCGAAAAGGATATGCTGGATCGTTTCGGCGCCGTCGGCGTGGCGCCGGAGGATTTTGCAGGTTTGTTCAAGTTCGACAGCTCTGACGAAATAAGTTCGGATTACATCGTCAAGCGGCTGGCCACCGCGCCGCGCGGCACCCTTGTGGTCGTGGATTATTTGCAACTGCTCGACCAGAAGCGCGCCAATCCGGAATTGATGGTTCAGGTCCGGGCGCTGCAATCGTTCGCCCGCGACCGTGGACTGATCTTCGTATTTATTTCCCAGATCGATCGCTCGTACGATCCGTTGAAGAAGCCGTGTCCCGATCTGGAGGACGTCAGGTTGCCCAATCCGCTGGATTTGAGTCTTTTCACCAAGACATGCTTCCTGAACGACGGTGAGGTTCGATTCCGCGCCGCCGGATAGGCCCAAAGAAAGAGGCCCCGTGAAAATTTCACGGGGCCCAAGTCTCAGGGAGAATAAGTCTCAGGGAGAATGGCAGAGGGCGTTCAGCGAAGGGCGATCAGCTCGCGCGCTTCCAGGTCTGGCCGCCGCAGAACATGCCGCCGAAGGCGCAGCCCTGAACCTTGAGCGTATCGGTGCTCTTCAGCGCGATCGTCGAGTCGTAGTTGCGGCCGCTTTCGGGATCGTGGATCCGGCCAGTCCATTTGCTGCCTTGCGGCTTCATGTTGATCAGGATGCGTGCGCCGGTGTTGACGGAATAGCCGCACAGATTGGCGCCGCATTCCTCTATACGCACGTTGCCCTTGTTCTCTTCCGTCATCCAAATGCCGACGGGCGAATTCGGGTCGGACGCGGCGGCGACCGGAGCCGGGGCCGCGGCGGGCGCAGCCGCGGTCGGAGCGGGCGGTGCCGGCGGAGCGGGCGGCAGCGGCGCGGGCGTAACAGTTTCGTATCGCAACGGCGTCGCAGCCGCGACGGTGGTCGGAGCCGGGGCTGGTGCCGCCGCCGGAGCGGGAGCAGGGGGCGGCGGCGCAGCGGCCTGGGCCGGCGCGGGTGCCGGTGCGGCGGGCGCCGAAGTCACGACGTCATCATCGTCGGTCTTTTTGTTGCCCATGCCCTTGAGATCGACATTGCCGAGCTTGCCAGTATAGCCGGGCGAGATCACCTTGACGCAGGAAATCGCGGCACAGTTGCTCGGCGCTTCAATACGAACGCGCTCGCCGTTGATCTGGAAGGAAATTCCGCCGGCCTGGGCCGAGGTGGTGGCCAGCAGCAATGCGGCGGTGATGTAGAGCTTCTTCATGACGGGCTCCCCTGAGCGCTTGGCGGTGAATGTGGGAGGACCCTATGCGGGGCGACGGCTACGTTCTGTGATACGGGTCACATGACGCTCCGTGGCGTCCGGGCCTGCCCGCGTCGGGGCCGGTCGGTGATTCAAATCACATCCAGCCTGACGTCCTTGCGGCTAGCTTCCCGTCTCACCCGCGAGGAGGCTCCCATGAAAAAACTTTGTTTTCTCGTAGTGCTGCTCGCGCTCACGTCTTCGGCCCATGCCGGCCGTTCGATCTCATTCAACCTCGGCAGCCATCGGGTTCACGTCGAATCCGCCGGGCATTGTCGGTCGCTGAAGTGCGCGTCGGTTTCGATCTCCAAACGCCCCAATTGGCGCCAGAGACGCGACCGCTTCGAGGACGAGCGCGACGCGACGGTGCCGGCAAGGCCGGTGCCCTCGGTGCCGCAAACGGTTTCGCCGCCGGCCGCTCCGCCTCCTGCGCCGCCGGCCAAGACCATCGTGACCGGGCCCGAACCCGTCTACACGGCGTCCGCATCGCGAACCTATGCCGTCGATCCGCCTCCGCTTGCCCCGCCACCGGTTCAGGACGTTTCAATTCCAGTGCCGCCGGCGCCATCGGTTGCAACGCCGGTCGAGGCTGCGCCACCTGCGCCGCAGATCGAGCGCGTGCTGCATCAGGCCGAGGAAGAAACTGCGTCGGATTCGCCGATCGGCGACTGGCAGACCGAAGGCAAGGGAATGGTGCGGATCGGAAAGTGCGGCGATGCGCTATGCGGCTTCGTGCTCGGTTCGGCGAATGAAAGAGGCGAGGCGATCCTGATCAACATGAAGCCGAAGACGCAGATCCAATGGACCGGCGGCGTCTACAGCCAGACCAGCGGCGAGACCTATTTCGGCACGATCTCGATGAAGGGGATCAACACGCTCCGCGTCGAGGCCTGCGCGCTCGGCCGCTTCTACTGCTCGGGCAACAACTGGAGCCGCATCACGCGCCGCGCCGACGGGTTGGTGACGTCGCGGCAGACCTCGTCCGACTATCGCTCGTAAGCATGATCCCTCGCGACAAACGCGGAACGCGTTTGCGCGGAGATCATGCTCAAATAGTGCGGCGCATGAAAACGCCCGGTGACGGACTCACCGGGCGTTTCAGGTCCATCGCTGGACGGAGAGTTTAGAACACGCCTAGCACAATCGCGCCGACGAAAGCGAATGCAACATAGGCGGTCACAACGCTAAGTCTGCTGGCGAGAGGACTTACGAAATCCATGTGGGAAACCTCCCTTGGGTTACGTCGTGCTCACGAAAAACGACCGACGCTAGCAAAGCGTTCCCGGCCTAAAAAGTCAGGGTTGCTGTCCATCACCCGCTTGCACCGCCGACCGGCCGCCGGAACATGGTAAAGAATATGTAAAAACAATGCGTTGAAGTGTCCTTAAATAATTTAGTTGAACGTGCGCGCGATGATGCGCGGAGTTCGCTTGTATCTTGTCGGCTCCTTCGTCCTCGTCTCGCTAGCGGGTTGTGGCCGCGGATTTTTTCAGTCCGCCGAGCGCGAACCATGGCGCGCCGAGGCCGAACTCGCATGCCTGAAGTCCGGCGCGGTCAAGGAGAGCGCGGAACTGGTCCGGATCGACCCGATTTCCGGTCCCGGCGTATGCGGCGCGGAATACCCGCTGAAGGTCGCGGCGCTCGGCGAGAACGTCGCGAGCTTTGGATTCGCCGACGAAAGCCTGCGCCCTCCCGGAACGATCGGCAATCAGCCGCGCTGGCCGATCGCGCGTGCGCCGGCTCCACCGCAAAATAAGTACCAGGGGAACGATCCGGGAAGCTATTCCGGAACCCATCCGCATCCGGCATCGCGCCAGCCGAATTATGCTGCGCCGTCGAACGGTCCGATCTCGCTGGCCGCGCCTGGCATCGACCCGCAGCCGAATGATGCCGATCTGCCGCCGCGCGGCACACCGGCGGCTGCTTCCGCGCCATTTCCGCCGTCATCCTATTCGCCATCGCCGGCCGCGCCGCGGCTCGGGCCGCCTGGGCAGGGTAACCCCGTCAGTGCTTTCGGACAGGTCTCGATGAAGCCGGCGGCGACATTGGCGTGCCCGATCGTCTCGGCACTCGACCGCTGGCTTTCGGATTCCGTGCAGCCCGCCGCGATGCGCTGGTTCGGGGTGCGCGTCGTCGAGATCAAGCAGATCTCGGCCTATTCCTGCCGCGGCATGAACGGTAATCCGCACGCGCATATTTCCGAACACGCGTTCGGCAACGCGCTCGATATCGCGGCCTTTACGCTGGCCGACGGGCGCCAGATCACCGTCAAGGGCGGCTGGCGCGGCATGCCGGAAGAGCAGGGTTTTCTGCGCGACGTGCAGGGGGCAGCCTGCCAGCAGTTCAACACCGTGCTGGCGCCAGGCTCCAACGCCCACCACGAGGATCACATCCACGTCGACCTGATGCGCCGGTCCTCCCGGCGCACCATCTGCCAGCCCGCCGCCGTCTCCGGCGACCAGGTCGCCGCGCGCGCCAACCAGCGCAATCCAAACGCGGCGCGCGATCCCTATTCGACGGGATCGGCTGCCCAGCGGTCGGTGTCGCGCTGGTTCGCCGGCAAGAGCAGCAAGGTCAACGAGGAAGACGAGTTCGAGGATCATTAGGCTGCGTAGGGCGGATTAGCGAAGCGTAATCCGCCCTATGGCTACGGCCATATCGCCCTCACTCCGCCAGCCGTTCTAGCAGGTCCTGCGCCACGCCCTTCAGCAGATCGAGCTTGTAACCCGTCATCGGTAGCGGCTTCGCGCCTGATGTCGCGCGCTCTGCGGCCACCGCAATCGTCGATAGTTTCGTTGGCTTCCCCTGCAACGCCGCTTCCGCAGCCGTGAGCCGCAGCGGCACCGGGGCGATGCCGCCGGCGGCGAGGCGGACGAACTGGAATGCGCCGTCCTTGATTACCGCGCGGGCGCAAATCTCGACCAGCGGCCATTCGGCATGGGAGCGGCTGATCGCGCGCTTGTAGAGCGCGCGTTCGCCCGGTAGCGGAACGCCAAGTTCGATGCTCCGGATCATCTCGCCCGGCTGCAACGCATTGTCGGCGCGGCCGTCGGTGCCGTCGCCGAGCAGGTCGCCGATCGCAAGCGAGCTTCTGCGGTCGGTGGTTATCCTGGCGTCATAGGCCAGCAGTGTGGCGGCCATGGTCGAAGGGTGCGGCGCCACGCAGGGGCCGAGGTCGAACGCCACGTGATAGAGATGATTGCCCGATCGCGCCGGGCACTCCGTACCGCCCTTCTTCAGGCAGGCGATATGCGGACTGCGAAAGTACCAGCAGCGCGAACGTTGCGCGAGATTGCCGCCGAGGGTGGCGAGGTGACGGATTTGCGGCGTCGCCAGACCTTGCGCGGATGCTGCAATCCCCGGATAGGCCGCGGCGAGGCACGCGTCCGCGGCGATGGCAGCAATCGTGGTGAAGGCGCCGATGCGCAAACTGCCGTCGTCGCCCCAATGCATCCCGATCGTGTCGGGTGCGGGCGATATGTCGATCAGCGGTCCGGTCGAGACGCCGCTGCGCCGTCTTTCCGAGAGATCGGTGCCGGCGGCGCGGAATTCGGCGGCTGGCGTAGCGGTCATGGCTGCTGCGGTCATGCGGCGGCCCTCCCTTTGAGTGCGGCGACCAGACGATCGGGACGGATTGGCAGTTCGGTCAGCCGAACGCCGGTGGCGTTGGTGATCGCGTTGGCGATCGCGGGTGAGGTCGGCACGGTCGCGACCTCGCCGATGCCGACGCTGCCGCCGAGCACGTGCTCGAAACCGCCCTCGTCGAAATGGATGTCGA
>CADEDX010000469.1 GCA_902826195.1 uncultured Bradyrhizobium sp.
GCACCTGGTACTGGAACCGCTATCCCGGCGCGCGCTGCGACGTCGAGAGCATGCAGTATTCCTTTTCGTTCTCCGAAGAGCTGGACCAGGAATGGAGCTGGTCGGAGAAGTATTCGCCCCAGCCGGAAATCCTTGCTTACGCCAACCACGTCGCCGACCGCTTCGACCTGCGCAGCCAGATCGTGTTCGACACCCGCGTCACGGCGGCGGCCTTCAACGAGGATACCGATCGCTGGCTGATCGAGTCCGATCGCGGCGACAAGGTCACGGCAAAATTCTGCATCATGGCGGTCGGCTGCCTGTCGGCGCCGAATCGCCCGGCCTTCCCCGGCATGGCTGATTTCAAGGGGCCGATCTACCACACCGGCGAATGGCCCCACGAGGGCGTCGACTTCACCGGCCTGCGCGTCGGCGTGATCGGCACCGGTTCGTCGGCGATCCAGTCGATCCCGATCATCGCGCAGCAGGCCGCGCAGCTCACCGTGTTCCAGCGCACCGCGACCTGGTCGGTGCCGGCCCGGAACGAGGCGCTGTCGGAAGACTACCTGAAGGAAGCCAAGACGCATTATCCGGAGCTGCGCGCCAAGGCGCGCGCGCGGCCGACCGGGTTCTACTTCCCGTTCAATATGCAGCCTGCGCTTGAGGCGAGCGCGGAGGATCGCCAGCGGCAATACGAGGCGGCGTGGGAGCGCGGCGGCCTGCCGTTCCTCGGCGCCTATGGCGACCTGCTGTTCGAGAAGTCGGCAAACGACACCATCGCCGAATTCGCCCGGCAGAAGATCCGCAGTATCGTCAAGGATCCCGCGACTGCCGAACTGCTGTGCCCGCAGAACGTGTTTGGCTGCAAGCGGCTCTGTGTCGATACCGACTACTTTGCCACCTACAATCTGCAACACGTGAAACTGGTCGACGTATCGAAGACGCCGATCGAGCGTTTCACCGAAGGCGGCATCGTGGTTGATGGCACCGAATACACGTTCGACGCCGTGGTTTCCGCGACCGGCTTTGCCGCCATGACCGGCGCTTTCGACAAGATCAAAATCACCGGTCGCGGTGGCCATACGCTTGCCGAGAAATGGCGCGCCGGTCCCCGCGCCTATCTCGGCCTCGCCTCGGTCGGATTTCCGAATCTGTTCATGATCACCGGCCCCGGCAGCCCGTCGGTGCTGGCCAGCATGATCCAGGCCATCGAGCAGCATGTCGATTGGCTCGCCGACTGCATCGCCCACATGCGCGAGACCGGCGCCCGTAGTATCGAACCGTTGCAGGCCGACGAGGACGCCTGGGTGGCGCACGTCAACGACGTCTCGACGGTTTCGCTGCGCTCGACCTGCAGTTCCTGGTATGTCGGCACCAACATTCCCGGGCGCCCGCGCGTGTTCATGCCCTATATCGGCGGCTTTCCGGTCTATGTGCAGAAGTGCAACGAGGTGATGAACAATGCCTATGAAGGCTTTGTGCTCAAGGGCGCACACCAAGGCAATACGCCGCCGCAGGTGAATTTTACCGAACGCTGGCAGGTGCCGCTCGACATCGAGGTGATTTCGCCGGCCGCCGTGGCAGCGAAGCGCGTACCCGTGGTTTGAACCGGAGGAAACGAGACATGAGCCGCCATCCTGATTTCGTGCCCCACGGCGTCATTCCGGCCGTGCTGCTTCCGTTCCATGACGATCTCTCGATCGACGAACAAAGCTTCCGCGCCCATCTGCGCGATGTCGCCGCGGTGGAGGGATTGTCGGCCATCACGGTCAACGCCCACTCCACCGAGGTCGCCTCGTGTACACCGGACGAACAGCGCCGCGTCATGGAGATCGCCGGCGAGGAAGTCGGCGGCAAGCTGCCGATCATTCACGGTGTCTGGGCGGACGGCAGCCTGGAGGCGGCGCGGATTGCCCGCCGCGCCGAGGCCGGCGGCGCTTCCGCGCTGCTGGTGTTTCCACCGGCGCCCTTCACCCTCGGCCAGTCGGCCGATATGGCGCTGGCCCATTTCAAGGCCATCGCTGATGCCACCAATCTGCCGATCATCATCTTCCAGTATCCGCTGGCCACCGGCCAGGGTTACCCGGCGGCGACGCTGGAGCGGCTGTTTGACGAGGTGCCGACCATCCGCGCCATCAAGGACTGGACCCAGACGGTACCGCATCACGAGACCCAGATTCGCGCGTTGCAGGGTCGCAAGCGTCCGATCAACGTGCTGTCGACCAACAGCGCATGGCTGTTGAGTTCGCTGGTGCTCGGCTGCAACGGGCTGCTCTCCGGCAGCGGCAGCGTCATCGCCGATCTCCAGGCCAGGCTGTTTCGCGCCGTCAAGGCCAACGATCTCGCGGAAGCGCGCCGGCTGAACGACCAGATCTATCCCACGGCCCGCGTGTTCTACGCCGATCCTTTTGTCGACATGCACAACCGCATGAAAGAAGCACTGGTGCTGCTTGGCAAGCTGCCCCGCGCGGTCGTGCGTCCGCCGCTGGTCAAGATATCGGACGCGGAAATCGCGCGGATCCGCGACGCGCTGATCGAGGCAGGATTGCTCGACAGCCGCGGCGCACTGGGGCGCAACGCGGCATAGTCAGGACTGGCGACCGCCGCGAAGCGCTATTCGTCGCGCGGCCTGAGTCGCTCGACGATGCTGGCCAATTCTCCCTCGAATGTCGCGAGGCGGTCAGCCTGTGCCTTCAGGCGATTGGATAGCCGTTGTACCGCGTCGCGCTCCAGCGACTGCGTGAGCCGATCGATGATCTCTTCGTTGAGCGAGCGGCCATTTGCCGTAGCCGCCTCGACGAGCTTGTCTCGCATGCCTTCCGGCAGACGGAACTGCAATCGATCCGACGTCTTGCTGGTTACCGCTTCCGTCTTGATCCGGGGCGCGGCTTGCGTGACCGATTCAGATGTGTCGGCTTTTTTCCTGGCCACGTGCGGGTCTCCAAATGCCAAGCCGCAAGGCATTCCGCCTCGATAAGGTTCGCGAAGCAATCCGACAATTCAGGCGTGATTGAGGACGCAGACCAAAGATCGGGCCGCTCTGCATTCGATCTGTCCATTTACCGCGCCCCCGGTTTCCACAAAAGCCCCCGCCCGTCTCGACTCGCGGCTCCGGCCTCTCTAACTTCGTCCGTACAGCAACGGGGCAAGAAATGGCAAAGAAGAGCGTCAGCAAGAAGAATAGCAGTGCAGCAAAAACCGCCAGGAAGAAATCGGCGAAAAAGGCCGCCGGCCGCGTTGCCGCGAAGGCAAAGAAGACGGTCTCTCAAACGTCCGCCAAAGCCCGCCCGCCCAAGGGACCGGTCTGGCAATGGACGGCGCTGCAGACGGCCGCCGCCATCCGCTCCGGCGCGATTTCCTCCGACGAGGTGGTCGAGGCGCACATCGCACGCATGCCCGACGGCAATCCGAAGCTCAACGCGGTCGTCGTCGATCTGTCGGAGGATGCATTGAAGGCGGCCAAGGCCGCGGACAACCGGACGAAGAAGAGCGAGCCCGGCGCGCTGCACGGCGTGCCGATCACCATCAAGGAAAATGTCGACTATCAGGGGCGGCCCAACCCCAACGGGGTGCCCGCGCAGATGAACATCATCGCCCCCTCCGATGCGCCCGTTGTCCGCAACCTCAAGAAGGCCGGCGCGATCGTGCTCGGCCTGACCAATACACCCGAGTTTTCGTTCCGCGGCTTCACCGATAACCCGCTGCACGGGTTGACGCTGAACCCGTGGGATGCCGAGATCACCTGTGGCGGCTCGTCGGGCGGCGCCGGAGCTGCGGTGGCGGCCGGCATCGGCACGATCGCGCATGGCAACGACATCGGCGGTTCGCTGCGCTGGCCCGCGCATTGCAACGGCGTCGTCACCATCAAGCCGACGCAGGGCCGCGTCCCGGCCTATAACGAAAGCGCCGCGGCCGAGCGGCCGATGCTGGCGCACCTGATGTCGGCGCAGGGGCCGCTGGCGCGCAGCGTCGGCGACGTCCGGGCCGCGCTCGAAGTCATGAGCCAGCGCGATCCACGCGATCCCTGGTGGGTGCCTGCGCCGCTGGTCGGGCCCAGGCCAAAAGGCCCGATTAAGGTCGCGCTGGCAAAGCTGCCCGACGACATGGATGTCGATCCCTCGGTACGCGCTGCGCTGCGCCAGGCCGCCGACCGTCTCGAGCGTTCGGGCTACCGCGTCAGCGAAGTCGAGGTGCCTGACATCAACGGCGTCTGGCAGACCTGGTGCGACATCATCGCCAACGAGACCGCGATGCTGCAGGAAGCCGCAATGCTAAAAGTGACCTCGTCGGATTTCCATGCCGCCTGGAGCGGCATCAAGGCCAAGGCGAACACGCTCGACCTCTTGGGCTGGATGCGTGCCACGGCCGCGCGCAGCACCCATGTCCGGGCGTGGCAGTTGTTCTTCGAGGAGTACCCCGTGGTGCTCGCGCCGACGACGGTCAAGCCGACGCCCGGCCCACGCGCGGACGCCATCAGCGCGGAACGCACCCGCGAACTGTTCTGGAACGACCTGCGTTTCATTTCCGCCATCAATGTGCTCGGCCTGCCCGGCGCCGTCGTTCCCGTCGCACTGCACGAGGGCCACCCGATCGGCGTGCAGTTGATCGCCGGACGCTATCGCGAGGATCTTGCGCTCGATGCGGCGGCGGCGATCGAGAAGCGCGCAGACGCACTGGTTCCCCGGCTGTGGGAAAAGATGGCCTGATCCCTGACCGATACTGCGCCGATCTCCGGCTGACATCGCGCCACTGACTTGACTTGATGAGGCAATCCATCGAGAGGTGGATTGTCTCCGGGCCATGCCGGAGCAAAAAAATTCCAATGGGAGCCGCCCGATGTCGTCGCGCAAGTCAGCCAGAAACGTGAGCGCAGCGTTGACCGTCAAGGAAGCCACCTTCGGCCTCCTGCGCGCGTTTGGCATCAAGCGCGTGTTCGGCAATCCCGGCTCGACGGAACTGCCGTTTCTCAGCGACTGGCCCGACGACATCGACTACGTGCTCGGTTTGCAGGAAGCCTCCGTCGTCGGCATGGCCGACGGCTACGCGCAGGCGACACGAAATGCCGGCTTCGTTAATCTGCATTCCGGCGCCGGCGTCGGCAATGCGCTCGGCAATATCTATACCGCCCATCGCAACCAGACGCCGCTGGTGATTACCGCCGGCCAGCAGGCGCGCTCGATCCTGCCGCTGCAGGCCTTTCTCTATGCCGAGCGCGCTTCCGAATTTCCGCGGCCCTATGTCAAATACAGCGTCGAGCCGGCGCGCGCCGAAGACGTGCCGGCGGCGATCGCGCGCGCCTATTACGTCGCCATGCAGCCGCCCTGCGGGCCGACCTTCGTCTCGATCCCGATCGACGACTGGACGCGCCCAACGCAGTCGATCGAAGCCCGCCACGTCAGCCGCGAACTCGGCCCCGATCCGGAGGCGATGAAGGCGCTGGTGGCCGCGCTCTCGGCGAGCAAGCGCCCTGCCCTCGTCGTCGGGCCCGGCGTTGACCGCGCCGGCGCCGTCGACCTGATGGTGCGGGTCGCGGAGAAGGCGAAGGCGGCTGTCTGGGTTAGCCCGTTCTCGGCGCGCTGCTCGTTTCCGGAACGGCATCCGCAGTTCGCCGGTTTTCT
>CADEDX010000470.1 GCA_902826195.1 uncultured Bradyrhizobium sp.
TTCGCAGATGTGTTCCGCGCCATCATGGACTTGCCGATCCCGGAGATGGCGCGATAGCCTTTCGTCAACAAACGGCACAGGGCGGGACGGACCGGTGGGCATGGTCTTGAATACTCCGATTGCAAATTCAGCCGATCTTGCCGGCGACCGTGCGGTGATCGCCCGGGCCGAAGCGATTTTTCCAGATGTTGCGACCGCGTCCGGCGACATCGAGACCACGCGTCGGCTGCCGCCCGCGCTGCTCGACAAGCTGCACGACGCGCAATTGTTTCGCCTGCTGCTGCCGCGTTCGGCCAACGGGATCGAAACCGACCCCGTCACCTTTTTCCATGTCATCGAGACCATCGCCAAGGCCGATGCTTCCACCGCCTGGTGCCTCAGCCAGGCCGGCGGTTGCTCGATGTCGGCAGCCTATCTCGACCTGCCGGTGGCGCGGGCGATCTTCGCCGATCCGCGCGCGGTGCTGGCATGGGGGCCCGGCCCCCGGGTTCGCGCGGTCGAGTGCGAGGGCGGCTACCGCGTGACCGGCGTCTGGTCCTTTGCATCCGGTGGGCGGCATGCGACCTGGCTCGGCGCGCACTGCCCGATCTTTACGGCCGACGGTTCACCGAAGTGCGATGCCAACGGCGTTCCGCTCGAACGAACCATGTTGGTGCGCACCGAGGACGTCGAGTGGACCGATATCTGGAACACCGTGGGTTTGCGCGGCACCGCCAGCGACCAGTTCGCGCTCAATGATTTCTTCGTGCGCGCCGATCACTCGATCACGCGCGAGTTCGACCGCGAATGCCGCGAGCGCGGCCCGCTCTACCGCATGAGCAACCACACCTGCTACCAAATGGGCTTTGCCGGCGTCGCATGCGGCATCGCCCGCTCCGCGCTCGACAATTTCGTCGAGAACATGCGCACCAAGGTGCCGCGCGGCACAAAGCAGTCACTGCGTGACAATGCCGTGGTCCAATCCAATCTCGCGCAGGCGGAAGTCAACCTCCGCGCTGCGCGCGGGTACGTGCTGCAATCGATGGCCGATATCTGGAAGGATCTCAGCGCGGGCGCAACCATCACGGTGGCGCAGCGCATGAACATCCGCGTGGCCTCTACCAACGCCATTCACAAGGCGCGCGAGGCGGTCGACTTTGCCTACAATGCCGCCGGCGCCACCGCGATCTTCGAGAACCATCCGCTGGAGCGCCGGTTCCGCGACATCCACACGGTCACGCAGCAACTGCAGGGCCAAGTCAGGCATTTCGAAACCGTCGGCGCCTGGATGATGGGCGTCGAAACCGACCTCAGTTTTGTTTAGGGAGAGAACGACCATGGCACTTGGCGGATTGCAGCACTACACCATCGAACCATCGGACCTTGAGAGGACCAAGGATTTCTACTGCGACGTGCTCGGCCTGGAGAACGGCGACCGCCCGCCGCTTGATTTCCCTGGCTACTGGCTCTATTCCGGCGGCACCGCCACGGTGCACCTGATGGGCACCCGCAAGCCGCGCGAGGGCATCGTGGTGCGCGGCACCGAGAAGAAGTACGAGGATACCGGCCGGCTGGACCACATCGCCTTTGCCGCCAGCGATATCGACGGGATGCGCAAACGCCTGCAGTCGAAGGGCGTGAAATTCCGCGAGAGCATCGTGCCGCGCACCGGCGATACGCAGTTTTTCCTCTACGATCCGGATGGCGTCGGCGTGGAGTTGAATTTCCCGAAGAGCTGACGCCAGATCTGCAGGGAACTCTAATTCAATCCGGCCGCATCCTGTTGGCCGGATTGTCGTTTAGAACGTTTTCGGGAGCGCCCGTACCTGATGTGCTGGTGCAACACCACCCATCAAAGATTGAAGTTCCCGACAACGCCGCAAGTCGGCCACCAGTATGGCGCGAGTTCGTCAGGGTTTCATCATCATTGGCGTGAGATTGGAACGCGCCGCGCCGCTGCGGCAGAGTAGCCGGGTGCCGCGCCTTTCAACCTACCCCAGGGCATGCGTACCCGGCTATTCGCCCCCCCGGGGACAGTCTTTGGTTGCGCCTGCCGGTAGGCTGCGCCCGCTAGTCGAGCCCGCGCTCGTGGCTCAGATTGACCATTTCCTGAATGAAGACCGCCTTTTGCTTGGCATCGAGGCTGGCGAATAACGGCTCGGCAGCGTCGGCGACGTTGCGCTGATCGACGGCCCGATCGTTGAGGAATTGCGCCTCGTTGCGCATCTGCTCGATGATGTCATCCGGGGGATCGCGCTTGGCGCGCGCCACCCGCAGATTAAGGCGATCGGCGCCGTTGTGACCGAGATGGTGCATCGCACTGTTGAACCCGACCCAATGCTTTTCCTGTTCGGGCGTAAGATTCAGCTCCTTCTTGATCCGCTCGATATTGGCGTCGCTGGTGGCGACGATCTGCTCGGCCGTCATCTGCGGTGCGCCGGGCTGGGTGAGGACGGCCGGTTGCGGTTGCTGTTGCTGTTTGGCGGTCTTGGTCGCCTTGCTTCCCTTCGCCGGTTTCGCGGTGTCGCCCTGCTTGGAAGCCTCGCCCTGTTTGGAGCCCTCGCCTTGCTTGGCGGCCTCCCCTTGCTTGGCGTCCTTTGCCGCAGGCGCCTGGCCGCTCTTGCTGTTGTTATTGTTATTGTTGCCCCCGGTGAAGACGCCGGTGACACCGGTTACCACGCCCACCACGCCGCCGATCGCCCCGCCCAGCACGCCGCCGACCGGGCCCGCTGCCTTGTTGCCCTCGCGGACACCTTTCTCGACGCCCTGAACCACCTGCGCATCCGCGAGCGGCGGCGCGCTGAAAAGTACGATGGCGGCCAACCCCATAGCCGCGCACACTTTCCAATGCGTGCGCAGTTTGGATGTCGGGCTAGTCATTGTCGGTCTCCATTTTCATCAGCCAGGATTCATGTCCTCGAATCTGAATCCTATCGTTTTAACAACGAGCAAGTCCAGCCGCGGTGCCTTACGTTGCGGCAGGCCCAGAACCTCACAGCCGCAAATCTGGAACCCCGCGTCACGATTGCGCTCCTTATCTCTCTCTCGCTGACGGTGTCGTGTGCAACGCAATATGGCTCATCGAGAGGCACCTCTGTATTCCCTGCGTTGGAAATTTCGATCCAACGTTAGTTCTAGAATGTCGCACGTGTCATTTCTCGACAGACGCGTCTAATTCTGTTCTGATTGCGCAATCAATTATCTCACCGGCATGCCGACCAGTCGGTGCAATCGCGTGAAGCCAATAAGAACAATAAGAAAAAAATAAAACGAGGAACGCCAAGACGACAACAAGAAGCAAGCAAAGAGGGAACACCATGTCACGCAAGAAGCTTTCTCGCCGACAATTCATTGCTGCTACCGCACTTTCATCCGCAGCGCTCATCACTGCGCCTTACGTGCGCGGCGCCCACGCTGCAGGTAAATTATCGATCGGCTTCTGGGACCATTGGGTGCCCGGCGCCAACAAGGCTTCCACCGATCTCGTCAATGAATGGGCCGCCAAGGAGAAGGTCGAAGTTCAGATCGACTACATCCCGAGCCAGGGCAACAAGCTGCTGCTGACGACGCAGGCCGAAGCGCAAGCGAAATCGGGACATGACATTATTGCGATGAGCACGTGGTTGCCCCACTCGCTCGCCGAAAGTATCGAGCCCGTAACCGAAATCGTCGAAGCGGTCATCAAGCAAAACGGCGACGTCAACGGCACGGTGAAGTATCTGGGCGTGGCGGATGGGAAGTGGCTGGGCGTCCCGGCCTGCGTCGGCAGCCAGATCAAGGGCCCCTGTTCGCGCATCGATCTGATGAAGAAGCACGCAGGCATCGATGTGCAGGCGATGTATCCGGCGGGCGAAGCGCCCAAGGCGGACGCGTGGACCACGGATGCCTTCCTCAAGGCGGCGGAAGCCTGCCACAAGGCCGGCGTGCCCTTCGGCATCGGTCTCGGCGAGACCAGCGATAACGTCGATACCGTCGGCGCGTTCTTCCTGGCCTTCGGCGCCGAAGTCGTCGATGCCAAGGGTAATGTTGTCGTCAAGAACGACAACGTTCGTGCCGTTCTCGAATACTACAAGAAGCTGATGGCGTTCCTGCCGCCGGATGCGCCGGCCTGGGACGACGCCTCGAACAACAAGTGGCTGGTGTCGGGCCGGGGCGCCCTGATCATGAACCCGCCGAGCGCCTGGGCGGTCGCCAAGCGCGACGCGCCGCAGGTTGCCGAGCAATGCTGGACCCACGGCTTCCCGGTCGGTCCGAAGGGACGGTTTGCTCCCTTCCTTCCCTACTACTGGAGCATCTGGAAGTTCGCCAAGAACAAGGAGGCAGCCAAGAGCCTGCTGCTGCATCTGTCGCAGCCCGACGCCGTCGAGAAGATGGTCAGGGCGAGCGGCGGCTACGATCTGCCGGCGTTCGAGAAGCTCACCACGCTCAAGGTCTGGGCCGAGGAAGGTCCGCCGAAGGGCACGCTGTATCACTACCCGAACCCGCACAAGCATCAGGTGCTGTCGATCTCAGCGTCGCCTGCTCCGCCGAAGGTGGCCCAGCAGATCTACGTGCAGGCCACTTTGACCAAGATGTGCGTGCGCTTCTACCAGGGTGAACCCATGGAGAAGACGCTGGCTTGGGCCGAGGGTGAGCTCGAAGGCTTCATGCGGAGCTGAGGGAATAGGGAACTGCCGCGGCGCAGGAGCGCGAGCCGCGGCGCCCGCTTTCATGCCGATGATCGGGAAGCCTGCGCAACGCCGGCTTCCCCGACAATATATGAAAATCGCAGGGAAGAAGCACTATGGCCGACGTGGCAGTTCAGCCGAACAGGGTTGCCGGTGTTGCAGGCAGACGCAAACGCTCCAGCTTGCGGACCGCGCTGAAGCGGAAATCGACCGCCGCGTTTCTGATGACGCTGCCGCTGATTCTCTTGATAGGGCTCCTGGTCGTATATCCGGCGTTCTATTCGCTGCACCTGGCATCGCTCAACAAGTCGATGGCGCGCTTCGTCGGCTTCGGCAATTTCGAGTTCCTGTTCAAGCGCGAAACGTTCTGGCTGGTCGTCAAGCAGTCGTGCATCTTCGCGATGACGGCGGTCCTCTTCAAGGCGCTGATCGGCTTCATTGTCGCGCATTTCGTTCACAACATCCCGGCCAAGGGCCAGCGCAAGTGGCGCGGGATGCTGCTGGTGCCATGGGTCATTCCGCCCGCCATGAGCACACTGGCCTGGTTGTGGCTGTTCGATCCGTCCTACAGCGCCTTCAACTATACCTTGGCGTTCTTCGGCGTCGGACCGATCCCGTGGACGGGTGATGCCGGCTGGGCGCGCTTCTCCGTCATCCTGGTCAATATCTGGGTCGGCGCACCGTTTTTCATGATCATGTACCTGGCGGCGCTGAAATCCGTTCCCGACCAGCTCTACGAGGCCGCCGCGATCGACGGCGCCAACTGGTGGCAGCGGATCTGGTACGTGACGCTGCCGATGATGCGCAACATCATCGCGATCACCACGCTATTCTCCCTGATCGTCACCTTTGCGAACTTCGACATCGTGCGCATTCTCACCGCCGGCGGCCCGCTCGACCACACGCACATCTTCGCGACCTGGGCGTTCCGCGTCGGTATCGAAGGCAG
>CADEDX010000471.1 GCA_902826195.1 uncultured Bradyrhizobium sp.
CGATCGCGCGTCGTGCGGCGGGATAGCCGGGATCCTCGCACCAGATGTGATCGCCGGGTTTCAGGATCGCGCCCAGCACGATGCGTAACGCGTGCTGCGTGCCTGATGTGAGCATGATCTGGTCGGGATCGCAGCGCAGCCCGCGCGCCGACAGCAAATGATCGGCAATCGCGGCGCGCAGCTCGCGGCTGCCGCGCGGGTCGCCGTAGTGCAGGTGCTCGGCGCCGAAGGCGCGCATGCGGCGGCCGGCGAACGCGCGGAAGCGCTGCAGCGCCCGCTCATCGATATGGGTGCAGCCGAGCGCCAGCGGGCCTTGCTGCGGCGGCTCGACCGAGATGGTTGTCGTGCGGGCATCATTGGCGCGCGCGGGAATGCGCGCGGCAACGAAGGTGCCGGAGCCGACGGTGGCGATCGCAAAGCCGTCCGCGATCAGCCGCTCATAGGCCGAAGTTACGGCGTTGCGGCGAAAGCCGTTCTGTTTCGCCAGCGTACGCTGCGGCGGCAGCGGCTCGCCGGGTTTTGCGATCCCGCAGGTGATGGCGTGGCACAGCGCCTGATAGAGCCGGTGCGGCGAGGAGGCGCTTTTGGTGACGTGCGGCCCGTCGAGGTCGATCGTCAGTTCGGCCTTGCGCTGAGCAGCGACAGAATTGGCACCAGAATTGGTCGGAATTTTTCGCATGGAATTGGCACTATCGCAGACCAAATGGGCCGCTACAACTTGGCTGCCGGACCAATTCCGAGGGAGCCACCGTGACGATCGAAGGCGAGACCACCAGTTCCTATCCGATAACGCCGCGCAACCGGGTCAAGCGCCTGCACGAGCGTGGCTCCTATGACCGGGCCAGGATTTACGCGCTGCTCGACGCCTCGATGCTGTGCCACGTTTCCTATGTGGTCGACGGTCAGCCCTACTGCACGCCGACCTTCTTCTGGCGCGAAGGTGACACGCTGTACTGGCACGGCAGCAGCGCCAGCCGGATGCTGCGCAACCAGTCCGACCGCCAGCGCGCCTGCCTTACCGTCGCCCATCTCGACAGCCTGGTGCTGGCCCGATGCGGCTTCAATCACTCGGCCGATTACCGCGCCGTGATGGCGTTCGGCACCGCGCGTCTCGTCGACGACCCCGCCGAAAAGGAGCGCGCGCTGGTCGCCATGGTCGACCGCTTCTTTCCGGATCGCACGGCGAGCCTGAGGCAGAGCACCGCGCTGGAGATCAAGGCGACGTCTGTCATCGCGATGGAGATCGAGGAGGCATCCGCAAAAGTTCGCGCCAAGGGCGTCGGCGACGACGAGGAAGACTATGCGTTGCCGATCTATGCCGAGCGCATTCCGGTGCGCACCGTGCTGGGCGCACCCGAGCCGTGCCCGCGTCTGCTCGATGGCGTCGAGCGACCGGCGACGCTAAGCGGCTATTCGGAAGGCCGCCTGCTCGAAGATGCATTGCGGGATGCGCATTTTACGCATTACGCCGGCGGCTGAGATCGGTCTAGGCTGCGCGCTCCCGAATACGCCATTTGGAGCAGCCGCATGAATGCCGATACGCAACAGAGAATCCTGGACGCCGTCGATGCGGGCTTCGATGCCCAATTGGTGACGACGCGGGATTTCGTTGCCATCCCCTCGACCCGCGGCGCCGAAGGACCGTGCCAGGACATGATCGGCGACCTGCTGCGCCAGCGCGGCTATGAGGTCGACGACTGGCATATCGATGTCGAGGACCTGAAGGATCTGCGCGGCTTTGGACCGATCGAGCATGATTTCTCGAAGGCGCGGAGCGTGGTCGGCACCTACCGGCCGGCGACCAATGCCGGCCGATCGCTGATCCTGCAAGGCCATTGCGACGTCGTCCCGACGGGGCCGCTCGACATGTGGGAGACGCCGCCGTTTGCGCCTGTGATCAAGGACGGCAGGATGTACGGCCGCGGCGCCTGCGACATGAAGTCGGGCACCATCGGCGCGCTCTATGCGCTGGATGCGATCAAGGCCGCCGGCCTGAAGCCGACAGCGCGCATTCATTTCCAGTCCGTGATCGAGGAAGAGAGCACCGGCGTCGGTGCGCTCTCGACCCTGCAGCGCGGCTACCGCGCGGACGCCTGCTTCATCCCGGAGCCGACCGGAGAGACCATGGTCCGCTCGCAGGTCGGCGTGATCTGGTTCCGCCTGAAGGTGCGCGGTTTTCCGGTGCATGTGTTCGAGGCCGGCGCCGGCGCCAACGCGATCATGGCGGCATATCATTTGATCCATTCGCTGCAGAAGCTCGAGGCGGACTGGAACGAGCGCGCCAAGGCGGATCGCCATTTCAACGCGGTCGCCCATCCGCTGAACTTCAACCCCGGGATCATCAAGGGCGGCGACTGGGCTTCCAGCGTGCCGGCCTGGTGCGACGTCGACTGCCGGATCGCGGTGCTGCCGGGCTGGTCGATCGCCGAATGCCAGAAGGAGATTTTGGCCTGCGTCTCGGCGGCGGCGCGCGACCACCGTTTCCTCTCCAACAACCCGCCGCAGGTGGAGTGGTCGGGTTTCCTGTCGGAGGGCTATGAGCTGGTGAACTCGGCCGAACCGGAAGCCGCCTTCGCGAAGGCGTTCGGCGCCGTCTTTGGCGGCACCGTGCCGGATCGGGCCTTCACCGCGCTGACCGACACACGGTTCTATGGATTGAACTATGACATCCCGAGCCTCTGCTTCGGCGCCAAGGGCGCGGCGATGCACGGCTTCAACGAATATGTCGAATTGGAGTCGCTGCGGAAGTCGACCAAGGCGACCGCGCTGTTCATCGCGGAATGGTGCGGGGTGGAGAAGGTTTGAGAGAGCCACCGGCCTCACCGCGTCATTGCGAGCGAAGCGAAGCAATCCATGCGCGCGCGGAGAGATGGATTGCTTCGCTTCGCTCGCAATGACGGTTGAGAGTTCACGGTTCGCTCCCCCACAACGCCTGCACGATCGCATCCAGCCCATCGGTCAGCGCGGCCGGTCCCGGCTGCAAGATGATCGGCGACTTGATCTCGACGATCCGGTTGTTGCGCCCGGCCGCAATATCGCTCCAGCCGGGTCGCTGCCGGATGCGCTCCGGCACCACCTTCTTGGCGCACCAGGAGGCCAGGATGATGTCGGGTGCGGCGTCGCGCACCACATCGGGCGCTATGATCCGGTCCTTCGCAGCCTGCTGCAGCCGCAGTTTTGGCAGGGCATCCTCGCCGCCGGCGATCTCGATCAGTTCGGACACCCAGCCGATGCCCGATATCAGCGGATCGTCCCATTCCTCGAAATAGACCTTTGGCTTCGGCTGCGGGCGGGGCGTCGCGGCGATGCGCGCGAGGCGCGCTTCCAGATCGCGCGCGAGTTGATCGGCGCACGCTGCGGCGCCGACGAGGGCGCCGAGCGTGCGGATCATCGCAAAAATGCCGGCGATGTCGCGCTGGTTGAAGACGTGGATGGCAATGCCGGCGCGTACGAGATCGGCGACGATGTTCGCCTGCAGGTCGGAGAAGGCCAGCACGAGATCGGGTTCGAGCGCGAGTATCTTCGGAATGTCCGCGGAGATGAAGGCGGAAACCCTAGGCTTCTCGCGGCGGACGCCGGGCGGCCGCACGGCGTAGCCGGAGACGCCGACGATGCGGTCCTGCTCGCCGAGCAGGTATAGCGTCTCGACGGTCTCTTCGGTCAGGCAGACGATCCGGCGGGGCGGGAACTGGCGCATGGCGACGATATGCCGAATTTCGCAAGCCGTGTCACGGCAACCATTACCTCGGAGGTCATTGCTTGAGCTACAAGGGCATCCATGCTGTCCGTGAGATCTCTTCAGTGCCGGAGGACGAATGACGCCGCTCGAAAAAATCCAGTCGATGAAAATGCCGTTTGCCGAACTGAAGGGGGTGACTTTCACGGAAGCTGGAATGGACCGGGTGGTGGCGAAGATGGTGGTGCGGCCGGATCTGTGCACGCTGCGCAACACGATTCACGGTGGCGCGGTGATGGCGTTCGCGGACTCGGTCGGCGCCGCGGCTACCGTTATCAACCTGCCGGCGGATGCCAAAGGCACCACCACGATCGAGAGCAAGACCAATTTCATCCGCGGCGCCAGGGAGGGCGCGACGGTCATCGCGACCGCCACGCCGGTGCATCGAGGCCGCCGGACCCAAGTCTGGCAGACCCGGCTGGAGACCGAGGATGGCAAGCTGGTGGCGGTGGTAACGCAAACCCAGATGGTGCTCTAGTGGCGTGCAGCCAGCATTAACAATTGGTTAAAATAGCAGCGCTAAGCCGCTGCAATCGCTGCCATTATTTCAGGCAGGATACGCATTATTGACCCTTGAATTCTATGTTGCGATGCACAATATAAAGCCTTCTAGGGAATCGACGCCTCCTCGAGGGTTTCACTAAGAGGAGCTAGACTATGTATCTCACGCACATTGCGGCCGCGCTTGCCAATTCGAGCGTGCGCACGCTGAGCCAGCAGGAAGAATTGCCGCTATTGCGCGATCACCTGCTGCGACTCGACCGCAACAGCCGGCGCGACCGTTTCCATGGCTTCATGGACGACAGCTTCATCGAGCGCTACGCCGAGAAGTGCGCCAATGACGGCACCACCATCGTTGCCTTCTTCGAAAACGGCGTGGTTCGCGGCGCGGCAGAACTGCATCCGCCGGACCAGTCGCCGGATTCGCTGGCCGAGATCGCGTTCAGCGTCGAGGCGTCGGTGCGCCGTCGCGGCGTTGGCAGCATCCTGTTCCGCAAGCTGATCGCGGAGGCCCGCGCCAAGGGTTACAAGAGCCTGCGGATTACCACCGGGTCGCAGAACGAGGCGATGCGGGCTCTCGCCAACAAGTTCGGCGCGAAACTGGTGTTTCAGCACGGCGAGTCGACAGGGACGATCGACCTGACGACTCAGGAATACGCCCAGCCTGCGCCCACCTGGGCGGATATCACGCTGAATGCCGCGCGAACGGCCGTCAACATCAACCGTGCCTATTGGCGGACGTGGCTGCGGATGTACGGCTGGCGCCGCGCTGCCTGAGCTGCGGGTTGAGCGGGGGCCGACGTCTGGACCCCGAAAATCTCAGAGCCCGGTTCTGGCTGAAACAGAACCTGGCTCCTGTCGTTAGATTGATCGGATTTGCGAACCGCGATCCGGTTCGCCTTAACGTAAATGGTTTCAGGTGCCGGTGCGCTTATCGTTGCCAAAGCGCCTGATGACACGGCGCTCGACCACCACGGCGCGCTGCGCGCCTTGCTCGCCCGCGATGATGCGGGTGGCCGATCGCGCCATCGCGCGGCCGGTCTTCTTCACTTCCGCCAGCACGTCCTCGTAAGGCAGCCCCATCAGCGCGGCGGCGATTTCAGCCTGCTGCTGCTGGTCTTCGGTGATCCCGACCGCGGCGAAGATTGCCTCTTCCAGCGTCGGCGGATCCCGCCGGACGCGCCGCGTACCATATTTCGTGTTCCAGTCTTCGCTCATAGGGGCCTCGCATCTGGTTGCGGAGATACCTAGGTGGCCTCATGTTGCATTGCAATATGAAACTGGCATGGCAATACAGCCATGCACCACCAATTTCTCGGTCT
>CADEDX010000472.1 GCA_902826195.1 uncultured Bradyrhizobium sp.
GCGGACGCGTGGAGTGGCGTCGGGTGTCGGAGGGATCGTCACGGAGTGCTATCGCCACGGGGCTCTCCGCGCGCCGATCCGCCATGACGTGCTGATGGAATACCTCAGGCTGCGGCAGTCGGAAGCCGATCCGATAGCGGAGAGCGGCTCGGCGGCATTCGAGGCGCGCGTGTGAATGTTGGCGGTTGATCCCAATCTGCTGGCAAAATCGCCCATTGCCCAATCGCAAGGCTCGGCGACGGCTTCACCGTGGATCTGTTGCCAGATCGGGGGCCGCGAGCACTATGCGGTCCCGCGGGCGCTGTACCGACACTGCGCGCTCGGGCAAATGATCACTGACGCATGGGTACGCCCGGGTAATCCGCTCGGCCTGCTGAGCGCAGGCCTGAAGGCGCGCTTCCACGCAGAGCTTGCGAAGGCGCAAGTGTACGGGCCGGCTGTCCGCAGCATGGCGTTCGAATTGCGAGCGCGACGTTCGGCGCAGGCCGGTTGGCCACTGGTGATGGCGCGGAATCGCTGGTTTCAGCAGGTTGCGTTAGCAAGACTGGCTCAAGTAGCGGCCGGCGAGCGTGCGCCGGTCCTGATGAGCTATAGTTATGCGGCGGCGGAGCTGTTCGCATTCGCCCGGCGCAAGGGATGGCGCACCGTCCTCGGGCAAATCGATCCTGGCCCTGTCGAAGAAGAGATCGTGGACGGGTTGCATGCCGCCGCGCCGCGAGCTGGCAGTGACTGGACGCGGGCGCCGTCGGCCTATTGGTCGGAGTGGAAGCGTGAATGCGCGTTGGCCGATCGGATTGTCGTGAACTCGTCCTGGTCACGCGCTGCGCTGCTGCAGGAGGGGATCCACGCCGACAAGATCCGGATCGTGCCTCTGGCGTATGAGCGGCCGCCGGAAAGCGTGGCGTTTCGCCGTCGATATCCTTCCTCGTTCAGCCGCACGCGTCCGCTGCGCGTGCTTTTTCTCGGCCAGGTCAATTTGCGCAAAGGCGTCGAGCCGCTGCTCGATGCGATCAGGCTGCTGAGCGGCGAACCGATCGAGTTTTCGTTCGTGGGTCCCGTTCAAATTGCGATTCCAGCGGACCTCCGCGACAACCGCCAGGTCCATTGGCACGGTCCGGCCCCGCGGCCGGCAACGGGCCAGTTCTACAAGGACGCGGACGTGTTTTTGTTTCCCACCTTCTCGGATGGGTTCGGTCTCACGCAGCTGGAGGCGCAGGCCTGGAACCTGCCAGTCATCACCACCCGGTTCTGCGGCGAGGTCGTCGAGCATGGGCGCAATGGATGGATCCTGCCAGAGATCACGCCGCATTCCATTGCGCAAATGCTCCGCGAATGCCTGCGGGATCCCGCCCGGCTGCAGGCGGCATCGGACCTCAGCGGCGTCGACGAGAAGTTTGGACTTGTCGAGGTGGGACGTGAATGGATGAAGGTGTTCGAATGAACCCGCGGTGGACGATTACCATGAGAACGCCACGCGCAAGGGAATGCAGACCTGCTCGCTCGCCCGGGATCGTCTGACCGGCCAGTTCGCATGCAGCGCAAGCACAAGGTGGCCTTTGTCACCATCGTTCCCTCGCCGTACCAGCGCGATCTCTTCGGCGCCCTCGCGGTCAGGGAGGAAGTGGACGTGAGCGTCTACTATCTGGAGTCGGCGGCGCCAGACTCGCCCTGGCCGGACAAGGACCTGAGGCCGTTCGAGAGGATATTGCCCGGCTTCTGGTTCAACCTCGGCAGTGTGCGCGCGCATATGAACTGGCCGCTTCCGGATCTTTCGGGCGCCGATTTCGTGGTGTTGAGTTCGTTTACCTCCGTGACCGGGCAACTGCTCATGCGGCGATTGCGGCGCCAACGCTGGCTGTTCTGGGGGGAACGCATGCGTCCGCAGACAGGCGCGAAGCGGCTGGTCCAGCAGCAGCTCGCTTCACCGATTGCAGGGGCCGCGGGAATCGTTGCGATCGGCGGCGCCGCCGAGCGCGACTATCGCAGCCGGTTCCCCCACCTCCACCATTTCTGTATTCCCTATCACTGCGATCTGGCGCCATTCCTCGCAACAGAGCGCGACGGGGCACGGCCTTTGACCTTCCTGTTTTGCGGACAGATGATCGAACGGAAGGGCGTTGATGTCCTTTTGCTAGCCTTCGATCGATTGATCGCAAGCGGCGCCAACGCGCGCTTGCTGCTCGTCGGGCGAGAAGCCGAATTGCCTAAATTCATGAGCCTCGTCAGCCCGGCAACGAGACTGAAAGTGGACTACGAGGGGTTTCAGGCGCCGGAGTTGCTGCCGTCGTATTTCGCACGCAGCGATGTTTTCGTGCTGCCGAGCCGGCATGATGGATGGGGCGTGGTTGTAAACCAGGCACTGGCCACAGGCATTCCGATCATCACGTCCGATGCGGTCGGTGCGGGTCTCGACTACGTACGGAACGGCATCAACGGCGTGACGGTCAAAGCGGGTGATGTGGATGAACTCTACGGCGCGTTGCAGACCTTCGCGGACAATCCCGAACTGGTGCAGGAATGGGGCTTGAAATCTCGTGAAATGTCCCACGCGCTGACGCCGGAAGCGGGAGCCCAGAAGTGGGTCCAGGTGTTCGAAAAGATGGCAGCCCGGTGATCGTGATGGCGTACACAGCACGGTGGCGTCGTCCTGCCGATCATGAAGCTGGCGCGAGAAGAAGCGAATGAAGATCCTGTTGGTGAGCAGCGGTTCCGGCTCGCGGGGAGGTGGAGAAATCTTTCTCAATTACCTTGGCGGCGCTCTGGCGGCGCGCGGGCATTCGGTGATGACGTGGATGCCGGCGCATGCGCGGATGAACGAGCTCGCTTCCCAATGCGCCAGATTTTCCGAGGTGGTCCGGGCGGAATTCCGCAACACGTACGATTATCGATCGAGGTCGCTTGCTACCGTTTTCAACTCGCGCGCGTCGAACCATGTTGCGCGCCAATGGGCCGCGTTGAAGCCGGATATCATTCACGTCAACAAGCAGAACCTGGAGGATGGCCTCGATCTGCTCCGTGCGGCGCGGGTCAGTGGACGCCCCTCGGTCTGCACCATCCATCTCACCCAGACAGCGCGGTATCTGCGCGCGCGCGGCGCGCTGGCGAGGGATCTGGTTGCGTGGTGGGAATTGCGTAAGTTCGGGGGCGACTACGTCGCCGTGCAGGATACCCGTCGCGACGAGTTGTCATCGTTCCTGGGATCGGACGCGCGGACCAGGACGATCTTCAACGGTGTTCCTCCGGTCGACTTGAACCAGATAGACGGGCAACGACGCGCAATGCGTGCCGAGCTCAATATTGCCGACGACCAACTCCTCGTCGTGGGGGTAGGCCGGCTGGTTCCGCAAAAAAGACCATTCGTATTTCTGGAGATGGCAAAGAGGCTGTACAAGGCGCATCCGCAGGCCAGGTTCGTCTGGGTCGGAGACGGCGAATTGTCGGACGAATGGCAGGCCGCGGTTGCCCGGAACGGCTTGTCCGGCGTCGTCTCGTGCACCGGCTGGAAGTCCGATGTCCGGCCTTATTTGGCGGCGGCGGACCTGTTGCTTCATACGGCCGAATTCGAAGGCCTTCCGTTTGCCATTATCGAAGCCATGAGTGTGGGCGTTCCCTGCGCCATATCCCGATCCGTCGCTGTGGAACTGCCGTTCCTGGACGCACGTAACGCCATCGTCTACGATGATCCTGGCCGGTTGGAGCACCTTATCGCTCGCCCGCAGGCTCTCAAAGAGGTTGGGGAAGCCGCGCGCGTTTTGATGAACGAGCGATTCTCCGATCACGCCATGGCGGCGTCTTACGAAGAGCTCTACGCCGGGCAGATGGCGAGGGACGGGTGACCGAGCTATCAGGAAGCCTCAGCGCGGGGGCTGTCCCGAAAAGTCCGGCTGTTCCAACCCTGATCATGGTTGTCGGATTGGCGCTGACCTGGGTCGCCCTTCCTTCGACCGATGCGGAGTCGATCTTTGGTACGGCCGCGATCGGTGTGGGAGTGGCGCTATTGGCCGCTACCGCCGTCGAAGCCGCCGCGGGCGTTCGCGCGTTGATCCGCACCGACAATTTGATGCTCTGGGTGTTCTACGGACTGACGCTGCTGGAATTTCTTTTTCCGCAGCCCGATGTCAACAGCAGCGTCAGCATCGATGCTGCGACGCGCGGCACGGGGATCGTTCTGCTTGCCTTCTTCGGATTGGTCCTGGGACGGCATCTGATCTCGACGCGATCGAGTCCCGTCGCGCCGGTCGATTTCAAGCCGGGCCATCTGTTCGGATTGTTCCTCTTTGCGTTCTTCGTTGGATACCTGCACATCTTCATCGCAATCAATTTCGATCCGATCGAAATGATCACGCAGATGGCTCGGCCGAGGTTCACCCAGCCGTGGGGGAGGGGAAAGCTGGGAGACATATCCGCGCTTCTGTACGAGTTGAGCCTGTTGATCTACCTGCTGCCTCCCATCGCGGGTTTCATGTTTGCTCGTGCAAAGCAATTTTCTGTCTTGCAGAAATCGATCGTGATACTGGTCCTGTCGCTGACGTTCTTCTACGCATTCGCCCAGGGAACCCGGAATGTGGTCGGGACCTACGTCATTGCGATGTTTGGTGCGTATGTCCTGAGCAAGCCGGACCTGAAGCTGAAACGACTGCTCATGGTAGGTGTTCCGCTGGCTGTGCTGCTGCTGTTTGTCAGCACGCTGATGCTCGAGCTCAGGTCTGCCGGTGGTATCAGTTCGCTTGGGAATGATCAGCGTCAGTTCGACACGCTGTATATTGACCACAACATGGTCAACATCTCCAATCTGACCAATGTGTTTCCCGACGTAGTGGATTACCTCGGACTTGAGATCCCCATTCAATCGATCATCAAGCCCATTCCTCGTGCGCTTTGGCCGGGCAAGCCGGAAGGCCTGAGTACGAGCATCGAGGCGGCGCTAGGTTCGTTTGATGGCGTTACCACGCTGGCCTGCACCTTCGCGGGTGAAGCGTATATGGCGTTCGGATTTGCCGGTGTCCTGATTGCCGGGCTGATTTTTGGCGCCGCTGCCGGCCGATGGAATCAAGTCGGTCAGGATAGGAATTCCTCTTTCTCCCAGATATTATACGCATCCGGCTTCCTGTGCGCAGCCATGTCGATGCGGAGCTTACTTGTCATGGTTCCGTTCATGCTGCCAACGCTCGCGATGTGGGTCATCGGCAAATTTTGGTTGCCGAAAGCGAGCGTCGACGTCCGATAGGGAGCGCAAGAGCATTGACGCCCTTCGACATACTGGCGTCCCTATATGCCTCTGGCGCCACCAGCAGATCCTGCCCGCCTCGAATATCGGGACATGTTTTCCAATCCGCCCGCTAGTTGTGCAGCTGCCGCGGTGGCCGGCCAGTTGGCCCAAGGGTCAATCCGCGCGCTGCTTACCCGAAAGGGTGGATGCTGGAGGAGGGGATCCCGGCGTTCGATCGTGCAGACTACTAAAGAACAACCCGAAACTACGTTCGGTGCTGAGTTTGCATACGACGGAGACCGCCGGATTGTCGCATGCGCGCGAACACGGCGAGCT
>CADEDX010000473.1 GCA_902826195.1 uncultured Bradyrhizobium sp.
GTGCTAGACTTGGCGAGCTTGCGCATATGGTTGCCGAGCAGAGACCGTCCTTCAGTCGAACTTTGGTATTTGCCGAACCCAAATGCCTTCCTGCCTCAGCCGAGACGTCATTGAGTGTGGGCAAACCACGCGAAGTGTCCATTCTAGAAGGATTGGTCCGCAACGGCGAAGGAATTGATCGCTATGCGCCGATGATGGAGCGTTTCCTCGCACTGCAGGGACAAGTCTGCCGTATCGAAGGCGCCGTCTTCGGCACGGGCTTTTTGGTTGCCCCTGATCTCGTGCTGACAAACTTCCATGTTATTGAAGAGGATCAGGATGCAGGTACGGTGGGTGACGAAATTCTTTGCCGCTTTGACTACCTTTCTGAGTCCTCGCCGGGAATTCCTGTTCGACTGACAAACTCGGAGTGGTGTGTCGCCCACGCCCGTTACTCGTCTGCAGACGACGGCGGAGAAGGAGTGCCGGGAGCAGGCGAGTTGGACTATGCGCTGTTGAAGCTCGATAGGTCTATCGGAGAAGAACAGATAAACGGTCGCCTGCGCGGCTATGTCAGAATGTCACTCTCGGCCAAGGTTCCTGCAGAATCGCGAATCCTGTTCATCGCGCAGCATCCCGAGGCTGCTCCGCTATGTTCAAGCTGGGGGCTGAGCCGGGGCCTAGTAGGCGGCGAGGTTCGCTTCAGGTATACGGCGGAAACCCTGAGCGGCTCGTCCGGCGCACCGGTCTTCGATGGCGACCTTGGACTGGTAGCTCTACATCATGCAGGGCAGCCAGGCTCCAAATTTTCTCACGGCGACTACAACCAGGGAATTCCGATTGCCCTGATCGCCGCTGATCTGGCAAAAAACAAATTGATACAGCGCTTCTGGGAGTAAGCTGTCAGTGTGGGGGTGAGAGGTCATGACTTTCAGTATACCCATTCGAAAACGGAAAGAGCTGCGTGACGTCCTAGAGAGGCGCTTTACGCGAGCAGAGGTGACGGAGGCCATCGCCGATCTTGAGCTCGACGATCCGCAATATCCTCGCGAGATGGATGACGCCGAATGGCGCTTTAATGTTGTCGAACATCTGGAAAGAGCAAGGCATCTGCCGAAGCTCGCGGAGGGGCTCGCGCAGCGGCTCGACAAGCTCAACGCTGGCGACGATGATGCCACTACCCTGCGAGAAATCGCAAAAAAGGAAACAAAAAAAACAATCACTGCTCCCGCTGAGGGAAAAACTGCCGAAGGCACTCAAAATCAGCCGAATACTGATGAAAACGGAGGTGGGCCACAGCGGCTTGCTGGCATTGTCGTTCTCGGCGAGCCCATCGCGGTCAGCGACAAGGATACCGTGGTAGCCCGCGAAGACCTCGTCAAAAAGCTCGCAGAAATCTTCGATGCAGAAGACATTCCGGTCACGGACTGGGGTGATGGCTGGGACACCAAACGTGCTGTGAAGGCCAAGCAAAACGACATTAGCTCCCTGTTCGTCCGCGTAGTCAACAATGACACCCTGACGGGTGACATCGAATCTCTGAATGCGCTGCCCGCGCGCATTGGCCGAAAGCTTGGGAAGAAAGGACCTATCACGCTCTCGCAAGTCATGATCTGGATTTGCGGGAGTGCAACGTCGGAGCAAACCCGACCGAATACGAGCTTGGCGCTCCGATTTGGGCCGGCGGACGGGTTCGCCGTAAATCTGAAATCCAAGTTCGGATTTGAGAAATCCCCGCCCGTCATCAGCCTGGAAAATCCCGGAGAGAACCACGCTCTGGAAGAGAAGCTGATCTCCTTTGTGTCAGCTCGAACCGCATCGATCTGCCGTCCGCCCGACCCGCTACTGGTTTATCTGGAAGCGATGTCTGGAGAAACCGCTACGGACTCCGAGCTGCGGCAGCTTCTGAATACCGAAGTCTCACGCGGCGGTGTTATCCTGGCCATCCACGATCTCAATCTCGAAATGACAGATAGCCCCGGAACGGCGCTGCTGCAATTCAAGGACCGGCTCACCAAATACGACAATCTGCTAGCGCCAATTCTAAGGGAGCAGGGATTCCCCAACAAGAAGATACTCAAGATCGCGATCGTGATGAATCTGAGAGAGGCCCTGCCTCTCGGACAGTTTCCTTTTAAGCGCATGATCAAAGATTGGATCGTCATCGGCATGAAAACGGTAGAAGATGCCGCTGTTCTCATCCGGGCACCTGATGAGAGGATCATAGCAAAGGGCATCGACGGCCTTTTGGGGCAAAGCTAATGACGACCACCAACGATCAATCTCCCGCAGGCGACAACAAGCTTGCTAACTTCTGCGAGGCTTTTCTTGCCGAGCGCATGATCGTACGACGAAGCAGCAATGCAAAAAGCCGTAGCGATTCGAAGAACGCAGTACATAAGGCCGGATACGGTCATCCGTTGCCTTCGACTCACCCATACCCGGGCCTCAGAAGTTTCACTCCGCGGGAAGCGCGAATGTTCTTCGGCCGCGAAGGTGAGGCGGACGAACTGCGCAGGCGATTGTCGGTAAGCAATGTCGTCGTCGTGATAGGCGGATCTGGTTCGGGCAAGTCGTCGTTGGTGCTTGCCGGTGTCCTTCCGCGGCTAAACGATGTTGGACGAATTCCCGGGCGGACCGGTCGCTGGTTTTCGGCGACTTTCCGCCCCGGAGACAGCCCCTGCGACAGGATTGTCGAAGCCATCTGGAGAGAGGTGTGCGAGCCTCTGCTGGCGCTCAAGGGCGGACCACAGGCATTCGCAGAGGTACTACTTGCTGATTCACAGCAGAGTGGCAACGAGCAGATTCGGAAGAAAGTCCGCGATGTTCTAATGCCGAGTGGCGCTTTGACCGTCGAAGGCGTGAATTCGTTCCTCGATAAGCTCGAGAAGATAGATGAACGGCTTGCCAAATTGCGAGAGACCTTGCGATCTGGCAAGGTCAATTTTCTATTGCTGATCGATCAGTTTGAGGAGTTGTTCCGAGAAACTGTCCGCAAGGACAGAGGTGACGATATCGAAACCCTTGTCAACTTGCTTGAATTTGCGAGAAAGAATCCGAAGGGTCCGCTCGTTGTTGTCGCGACATTGCGATCGGAGGAATTGCATCGTTGTGCGGAGTACGACCGTCTCGCAGACATCGTCAACCATGGCTTCTATCTCATCGACCATCCAAGAATTAGTGCACTAATTGAGGCGGCGGTTAGGCCGGGCCGGCAGACCCTGCTCGACTGGGACGTGAAGATCATAGACAAACGGAGTCCGGCGGCCGCCGTACTTATCCACGACGGCCAGCATGCACCGTTCTCGATCGAGAGCCTCAACAAACTGCGACTATGGGTCAAGCGTTTTCAAGCCGAGGATCGCTCGGACGGAATCGAGGTAGACCGCCATCGACGGCATCAGGCGGATCTCCTGCCCCTGTTTCAGCACATGCTACGTATCACTTGGGGCACCGCAGTCGACCGATGGAGCCGGGAACACCCTGCGCGCCCTACTATCGAGCCCTCGGACATCGAAAGCTGGATCACGCACAGGCAGGGCCGAGTTACAGAATTGCGGAATTGGATGTCCTCGTTCGGAATGCAGATGAGGGCACTTGAGGCAGCCAATGATCTCGACGACATGCTCGAGGCATGTTTCAATACGGGTTTCGCGATCACAATCAGCGAAGCGATCACCGGACAGTCATGGGAAGCATTGGAGACTTGGCCTCCAGCCGACGCAATCATGAAGGAACGGCTTCGCGTTCTACAAGCCGCTCTTGTTGCGCTGGCCACACGGGATGACAAAGGCAACGATGCCCGAAGACCGGCAACCGCCGCGGAAATCTTGGCCGCTTTAAAGCAACCGGCGGACGCAAAAACTCTGCAAAGCGTGCTCTCCTTCTTCAGGGCGAGGAATTATTTGCACGGCGGCGGGCACGACGAGCGTTACGACGTTAACCACGAGGCGCTCATTCGAAACTCAACTGAGTATCAATTCTGGCTGGCCGACGCGAAGAAAGTGGCCAACACGCTTTACGACGCGAATGCTGTGCTGAAGACTGGCAGCTACGAGCCCCACGGGCAGGGCAGAAGCAGCTGGTACAATTGGTTTATGCAGCGCTACGTGAGCTTCACGTTGAATCGCTATTACGAGGCGGCGGTACGAATATCCGGCGATGCATGTCGCGACCTGGAGCGCATCTTCGGAGCGAATGCCGTCTTTGATCCGGTCTGGATGGCCGAACGAGCCGAGTTGCCGGGCACCAAGGATGAACAGAGGGCCGCAATAGAGCGCATTGAAGAGGCCTGGCAGAACGCGCACCGATGGCGCGTGGATTTCAGGGTAGGACAGACGGAAGCACCCTCTCTCCTTCAACGCGTCGCGCTCCTCGCCAAGCGAACCTGGACGCGGCTTCAAGCCGCGATGGGTAGCACCGTCGAGGAGAGGCCGACATCGTTATCCGGCCGGGAGCTCCTGCAGGCAAGAATTTTCCTCGGCATATTGCTTGTTCCTTCCTTCCTCTTGGCCGCACCGCTACTCGGCTATCAGTTTTCTGAAATCTGGAGCAGCCGGGACGCGCTACGGGTTCTTGCGGTTACGGCAGACATCGCCAATCCCAGATACGGACCGGCCAACGATCAAGCGCGGGGACAAATCTTAGCGACTGGCGAACGGATCGAAGAGCTTCGGGGGAGAATTCTGGCTAGCTACACGCATCGACGGGATTTGACTCTGGCCGCCGCAACATTCGATGTCGCGGCCCGCTCGTACCTGCAACAGATCTTTTTTCGCAATGTCGCCCCGCCAACTCCAGCCGGGCGTCCGCTGTCCTGCATCAGGTTTGACGGGAGCGATGCCGTGGGCGATTTTAGCAGCATTTCGTCGCCGGACAGTGCCCGCCAGTTTGCTCTTATTGGTGAAAAAAATGAGAGACGGTTGGTTCCAAAGTTCGGGGGGGAGATAGCAGAAGAACCGATCAGAACAACCCAGGTAATTGCAGGACAGTCGATCGCGTGCGGCGTAGCCGATCTAAGCTTTCTGATTGTCTGGAGTCAGCTTGGCGAGAACTCGAACCCGCTCGTCTATCCCGTCATCTGGTATAGCTACGAAGGTCGCGATTATGCAAAGATCGACCGTCCATTTCAGCCCAGGAATATCGATTCCAATCTGTCGCGGACCATCACGGACGTTGGGCACGGGATCGCTGAGTCTTTGGCCAACAAGGATATTACCATAACCGCAACGGAAGTTGACCGTCATTGGGTCGTTGCGAGGATTGAAGTACCCATTAAGGGCAGCTTCGAGATTCGTTTTGCGCGCGATGTACATGCGCCTTCCCTACGCGGCCCGGCGGATAACCTTAGCAGTTGCGCGCCGCTCGCCCCCAAGGGGTCGGTCGAGGAGACTCGTTGCCAAAGTAACGCAAATCAACAATCGACTATAGGAATCCAAATATATTCTAAGGGATTCGATCCCTCCGCAATAACGGGCGAGGCCACGCGTGCGTGCGATAGCTCCGCAGACAAGCTTTGCGTTCACAAGGTCTCAATCACTCACTCTCCTTCCCCGCGCG
>CADEDX010000474.1 GCA_902826195.1 uncultured Bradyrhizobium sp.
GAAACTGCTGTCCGTCAGTTAGCGAAATTACTGTCCCGTTTTTGCGAAATACGCAAAGCTGCTTTTAGCTCCATCTCAATCGAGCTGATATAGCCGATGGCGGAGTGGCGACGAGTTCGATTGTAGACGCCTTCGATGTAGGCAAAGATATCGCGTGTGGCTTCTGCCCGTGTTGCATATTGCCGGTGATGGACGATTTCGGTTTTAAGCGTATAGAAGAAGCTCTCCATCGGCCGCTTGTTGCCTTCCAAGCACAGCCTGATCAGATCGAGTTTGCTATACTCTAGGCTATTGGAACGTCTTGTTTTTGGCTGTGGCGTAGGATTTGCCATGTCAGTCACATTCACGACCAACCGCTCGCTGACGGAAGCTCACGGGGGCAGCCGAGCTGATACCCCCTCCGATGACCTAACTTTAGTTTTGGCAAGAGCGTTTGACCGAGCTTGGGCGCAATATTACGGGCAAGGCCAAAGCATCCTATCTCCAGATTTTGTGCGATCAGCACTCGCCGAGCGCTTGGTACAAATGGCGAGGGATGGTGTTACTGACGAGGAAAGCCTAACCGCTGGCGGTTTGTGGTATCTGGACTCCGTCAGTCTTGACGAACTCGGCAATCTGACCTGATAGACCAGCCGCCGAGGACGTGTGACGTAAAAAAAATAATTTGGTGAGGCGTTGCCAATATCGGATCGTCACCTCGTCACGCTTCGACTGCATT
Source organism: uncultured Bradyrhizobium sp. (assembly GCA_902826195.1). Lineage (GTDB taxonomy): Bacteria > Pseudomonadota > Alphaproteobacteria > Rhizobiales > Xanthobacteraceae > Bradyrhizobium. The sequence goes on from CADEDX010000474.1 coordinate 719, forward strand.
CGCAGATAGTAAAACTCGTGTTTAGTTGGATTTGTCGGCCTTCAGGAATTTTGAAGGTGATAGCTGGTGATTCGCGAAGACCGCTGCGGTCAGCGATCGTCCATACACGGCACCGGTATCTAGATTCAGCCTATTGGGCCTAAGATCGGGTATGCCGTTGTCGAGGGGGCTGTGTCCATGAACCACAAGCCGGCCAAAATCCTTGCTGCTGGAAAGAAACGGCTCCCGAATCCATAGCAGGTCTCGGGTGCGTTGCTGATCGAGTGGTCGATCGGGATGCACGCCAGCATGAACAAAAAATCTTCGTCCGTCATCATGGAAGAATGACAGCGAGCGGATCCAGTCGAGATGAAAAATGGGAAGATCCTTAGCACGGGAGACCCCGTAGCTGCGAAGGGTCGCCTGTCCACCATTTGAGAGCCAGTTGATCTCAGCGTCTTCGCCCTCGATTGCATCGAGAAGCAGCTGTTCGTGATTGCCTCGGAGACAAATGATTTGGTTGGGCGACCACTTTTGAAAATTGATAAGGAACTCAATGACGCCGCGACTATCAGGGCCCCGATCGATGTAATCACCGAGAAAGATGAACTTCGATCTTTGAGGACCCGCTTCCTGCTCGCAAAGTTCGACGAGTCGTCGGAGCTGGTCTAGACAGCCATGAATATCGCCGATGGTGAGTATATTGGTCATGGAAGTTCCGGCGGTCAAAGCAATGGGTCGGACTTCGTTCTATCAAATATCCGCAATGATCTATAGGTCCGCGAGACAAATTGGTCAGCCGACCGTGTGCAGGGCCTAGCGACGTCAGATTGGTCGACGTCATGAGGCAGACTTGTCGGGGCGCATGCGGACGAAGAACGGATGACGGAATTGGCCCGTTGGACTGATTTGCAAACAGCTTACCTCGATAACCTGCCCAACTAATCTTTTGGCCCCAGCTTCGGACCATAGCAACTGTCGCTCAGCGTCTGTGAAACCCGTACCGACGGCACCCTTTTCAGTTTTGACATAGCCTAGCCGGCCAACGTGTTTGCCTTTGCCCTCGACGAAACCAGTGATCGCGACGTCGTGTGTTTCGTTCGGTTTGACTTTGATCCAGCGATGGCCCTGACGAAGCACCAGTCCTTCGTAGCCTAATTCATTGGCGCGCTGGAGCTGGGCAAGAATGTTGTAGGCCGTGGGATCGGTAAGAATACCATAGCTTAGACGCCGATCGAGGGGTTCGAGGCCATACAGGTGCTTGCTTTCAATTCGAGTGGTGTCGCCTTTGGGAGACTTGGTCCGGGTCGCTCTGATCGTGTCGCGGAATGATCCCACGAAGAGCTCGCAGTCACGGGCGGTGCCCGGCTGCCAGGCTGGAATGTTATAGAATGGCTTGTTGGCTCGGCTCAGCCAACCTTGATGGCGGTGCCAGATCGCGCGGACGCCATCGATCTTGAGAGTGACGAGCCAATCGCCCAGAAGGTCCTTGCCGTTCCATGTGTGCGGTCTGTTGATCTCAATTTCTTCCATATCGATACCCGTCCTTTCAGATGAACCTGGACTCTCGCTCTCCCTAGGCAATGATGCAGCCTTTGTTGCGAGCTTCCTCGGCATATGAGGAGAGGGGCTTGCTGGCGACGAAATGGAAATCGCGCTCAATGGGAGGCCCAAGCGGACCCCTGATCGTCTTGAGCTCAGCTAATGAAACGTAGCCTAGCTCGGGAGATCCGAGGCCTAGGTCACACAAGCCGAAGAGGCGGTCCGGGTCATCTGGGTCGACTTAGCTGATAAGCCAGGTGGCATTGGCGTCTGGTGTGGAGAGCTTGACGACGGGGCGCACCTTGTCAGTGTCGGCGGCGAGACCGTTGATCAGGAGTTGGTCGAGGTGCTCGTCAGTAAATAATTTGTGGGACTTCATTCGTCCATCTCCCGCAGTCTGAAGCTGACGAGATGGATTCAGTCATGAAGCGGTGATGTTGCGTCCCTGGCTTCCATACGTCCACGAAGGACCAAAAAGGGGCGCCCGGGAACCCGAGGTATAGGGCAGGGAAGGCAGAGAGAGAAGGGACAGGAGAGTAAGAGGTAGATGCGGTCTGCGATGCAGACAAGAAGGGTTCTTGTCAGCTGTTATGAAGCTGGTTCAGTTCTATTCTCGAGGTAAGGGTGGAGCGTTTTTAGTCGGGGCTGAAAGATCAGCGATGCGACCGGAAAGTGGCAGTGAACGGATAGTAAAGTGTGAAGACGCTGCGATCACGCCGCGGCGTCTTCGATAAACTTAGTTTGGGCGCGACATCGGTGCTCGCTCATCGGGCCAGCCATCGTTGCCAAGTTGGACGTTTGACAGCAGTTGATCACATCGAACGACGGCCGCTTCGATCTGGTCTACTGACCGTTTCGCTTCGTAGAATGCCTCAGGGTCAAGTAAAGTCTTGATCTCAGCATGTAAAGCTTCGTCGTGGTCGACGATCGCCCAGAGACAACCTATCATGTTGTCTTTGAAGACATCTGCAGTACGTAGACTGCTAGTGGCGTCGGCGAGCAGTCGGCGAACCTGCTCAAGATTCATGACCGCCACTTCGAATGGGGTGGGACGCCCTGCTTTCCTCGATCAATGGTCAGAATGACCAAGCTGATATAGCCGCGCGGGTCGACGTCGATGAGGATTGATCCAGCGATTTGAGACGTCAGTGGCAGAGCGAATTGAAACGCATGAACGGGTTGGATCGGTAGCGCCCGTAGCTGGCGTGGGGGAGTGCCGTCGCGTTGCGTGCTCTTGGATCCCATTTGAGGTGAGCGGGCATCGGCGGTGAGAGCAACGCAGGTAATCTGGAAGCGGGAGGGCAAGGAGCGTGGCCGGGGGGAAGGGAAAGGCAGAGAGGGAGAGGGAGAGTAAGGCAGAGTAGGTAAGGGAAAGCCGGCAGTGAATGCCGCTAGGGGGTAGGGGGATATCGTCAGCCGCCAGCTGCTGTGACCCCTATATTGCGGCGCATTCCTAGGCTAGGGGTGGAGCGTTTGATGGATCCGGAAACCGCGGCCTGCAAGAAAAATGCGCTGGCCCGGTTGATCGTGCCGCCTTCACGCCGAAGGATTGACCGGCCCCTTGTCAGAACCGGTCAATTGATGGCTCACGTGTTCATGGGCACGTTGGGGGCATCGGTTTTGTCTTCGTCGCCGCTCCCAGCCTTGGGCCTGTTCGTTCGAGCGCGGCGTGCTGGCGGTGAGACCTTCGTGCTGCGCTCCCGTGTTTCGTTGATCGACGCGTCGGACTGAGTGTATTCAGCCATGGCGAGATGAAAGACCCGCTCGAAGTCGCAGTAACGGGCCCAGAGCTTCTTAGCGAGATCGGTCGAGCCGACCTGGCGAATAGCATCGATGACCGTTTCGAGTGTAATGGCCCGGAAGCGAACGCGATCGTCGGGCAGGTCATCGTCGGGGATGAGTTCGTTGGCGTAGCAGCGGAACGCAGCTTGGACACGGCGGTTGAGGCGCGGGCCGATCGCGACGAACATTGCCCGAGATGTTACGCCTTGCTTGACAGCAAGCTGGGCCAGCATGTGTTCTCGCCAGAGCTGCTCCAGTGCGAGGGAGCGCAGCATGGCGCTGTCCGGTTCAGAGTAGAGTTCGACCTCACGCGAGGCCAAGTCGTATCGTTCCCGCCAGCGAGCAGCAGGACCCTCCATCGCTTCACTGTATTTGACTTCGATGAAGACAGTGCCCTGCTCACCGTCAGTGGTGGTGATGTCGACCGCCAGGTCGAAGGCCGTGCCGTCATTGAGATACTGTTCTACTCGACGCGTTGGGGATGTCTCAAAGCGAATGGATACGACGTAATCGACGAAGTCGGGCAGGAGTTGTCGGAAAACGGCAGAGGCGAGTTGGAGATCCGTCGCTAGCGGGGCAAACACGTTGAAAACAAGCGGCATTGAGCTAAGGGCGTTGCCAAATAGACGTTCCTCGTCGTAGCAGGCACCTTCCTCCCGCATGATCAGCTCGTGCCGGACGAACGTATGAATGGCCGGTGACAGAAAGTTGCGGCCGGCATTTGCGGCGTCGCGTGACAGGAGGGATTCAAGTGGGATCAGGACCTGACCCTCTGAGTCCGATCGGACATGGTTGCCGGTGGCGATGTTGTTGTCATTGAGCCAAAGGCGCTGGAGCAGACGGGCGGCGGCACGAAAGCGTGTGTCGATGATGCAGTCGACGCCATGCGCCTTGAGGAGCGACTGCGGGACAAGGGGGATGCGGGGCAGGGAAGGGAATGGATGAGAAGCGGACATGAAGATCTCCGACTGCACAGGAGCGTGCAATCGGAGATTCAGTTTGATGTTGAGACTGTTGCGCCCATTTTTAAAGTAGGAGCAAGCTGTAGTAGCGCCGTGCGCCCGAGCAGTTCTGATCAGCTAGTCTGCGAGTTAGGCATAGTCACCTGGAGGATTCGATCCTCGCATTCGATGATCGCAGTTTCGATCGAATTGACCAGGCACCTGACCTGCTCGAACGCTCTCGCGTCGATAAGTCGTTTGATAGGTGCATAGGCAGCGGGATCCTGCGCAGCGATCTCGGAGAGGTGGTCATGAAGGCAGTTCTTCATGATATCCGCGTGATACAGATCGCTTGAGATCCCTTTGAGTCTTTCTCGAAGTTCGGCGAGATCAGCGTCGGCGCATTCATATTGAGTTGGTTCGGGTATTGGTATGTCCATTTTGGGCTCATATGCTTGCGGACCGGGATTGGCCGCTGGCGGATATAGAGGCACGAGTGGCGTTCGTTCTGTCTTGCAGAGGTCGATGAAGCTTTAATGGGGGAGTGATGTGGATGTGAGCGCTCTGAGTT
>CADEDX010000475.1 GCA_902826195.1 uncultured Bradyrhizobium sp.
TTGGGCATGTTGTCGGCGCGTGGCATGCAATAGTCCATGAATGACGCCGAAAGCATCTGGCCGGATGTCTCGTCATAGACGCAGTTTTCGAACAGTGCCTGGCCGACCCCCTGCGCAATGCCGCCGTGCAATTGCCCCGCCACGATCATCGGGTTGATCACCGTGCCGATATCATCCACCGCGATATAGGATACCAGATCGACCGAGCCGCACTCCGGATCGATCTCGACCTCGGCGATGTGCGCACCACCGGGATAGGTGAAATTCACCGGATCGTAGAATGCCTGGGCTTCCATCCCGGGCTCAAGCACGTCGATCGGGAAATTCACCAGGCCGTAAGCCGCGCCGACCACGTCGCCGAACGATTTCGACCGGTCGGTACCTTGAACAGCGAACGATCCATTCTCGAAGACGATGTCGCCCTCACCCGCCTCGAGCATGTGCGCGGCAATCTTGGTCCCCTTTGCGATGATCTTGTCGGTGGCCTTGGCCAGCGCGGTACCTCCAACGGCCAGCGATCTTGAGCCATAGGTACCTAGTCCGAACTGCACCCGGTCCGTGTCGCCGAACACGATCTCGATCTTGTCGGCGGGGATCGACAATTTTTCCGAAACGATCTGAGCAAAGGTGGTCTCATGACCCTGACCGTGATTGTGGGTCCCGATCAGCACCGTGACGTCGCCGGTGACATGGACCCGCACCGTGGCGCTTTCGAAGATGCCGGCGCGGGCACCGAGCGACTGGACGATACGCGACGGCGCCAGGCCGCACGCTTCCACGTAGGTGCACAGACCGATGCCGCGCAGCTTGCCGCGCGCCTTCGATTCTTCCTTGCGTTTGGCAAAGCCGCCCCAGTCGGAAACCTCGAGCGCCTTTTCGAGGCAGGCCTTCGGGTCGCCGCTGTCGTACTTCACGATCACCGGCGTCTGATAGGGGTATTGCGACGCGTCGATCATGTTCTTGCGCCGGATTTCGGCCTTGTCGATCTTCATCTCGCTGGCCGCGACGTCGACCAGACGCTCCAGCAGGAAGGTCGCCTCGGGACGGCCGGCACCGCGATAGGCGTCGACCGGCACGGTGTTGGTGAACACGCCTTTGACTTCACAATGGATCGCAGGCGTGGTGTAGACACCGGCCAGCAGCAATCCATAGAGGTTCGTCGGGATGTTCGGGCCGAATGTCGACAGATAGCCGCCCATGTTGGCGATAGTGCGCACCTTCAGGCCGAGAAACTTGCCGGTTTCGTCGAGCGCCAGCTCCGCTTCGCTGACATGATCACGCCCATGGGCGTCCGACAGGAAGCCTTCGCTGCGTTCGTTGACCCATTTCACCGGACGACCCACCTTGCGCGAGGCCCAGGTGGTGATGATTTCCTCGGCGTACAGGAATTGCTTCACGCCAAAGCCGCCGCCGACGTCCGGCGCCACGATGCGCAATTTGTGCTGCGGGATGTTCAGCACAAAATTCCCCATCAGCACCTTCACCACATGGGGAAACTGACTGGTGGTCCACATCGTGTAATGGTCGCGGCCGGCATCGTACTCAGCCACTGCCGCGCGCGGCTCCATGGGATTGCCGACCAGACGATTGTTCACCAGGCTGATCCTGGCGACATGCGCCGCGGTCTTGAAAGCCGCCGCCGTCGCCTTGGCGTCGCCGCACTCCCAGTCGAAGCAGGTGTTGTCGGGGATGTCGTCGAACACGGCAGCCGCGCCGGGCCTGATCGCGTCGAGGACGCCGACAACAGCCGGCAGCACCTCGTAATCGACCTCGATCGCATCCGCAGCTTCGCGCGCCTGCTCGATCGTATCGGCGATCACGAATGCCACGGCGTCGCCGACGCATCGCACCTTGTCGACCGCCATCGCGGAACGCGGCGGCTCCTTCATCGGCGTGCCATCGGCATTGCTGACGCCCCACGCACAGGGCAGGCCGCCGATCTTGTCCGCGGCGAGGTCAGCGCCGGTGAAGATTGCCACCACACCAGGCAGTGCGGCCGCAGCCTTGATATCGATGGCCTTGATCAGCGCGTGCGCGTGCGGCGAGCGCAGGAATACCCCCATCGCCATATCCGGCCGCTTGATATCCGCGACGTAGTTGCCCTTGCCGGTGATGAACCGGCGGTCTTCCTTGCGCAGGATCGAGGCGCCAATGCCTGTGTGAACATTCATGGGTCAGCCTCCGGCCTGGGTCTGCATGGCGGCAGCGCCGGCAAGCACGGCCGCGACGATGTTCTGGTAGCCGGTGCAGCGGCAGATATTGCCTTCGAGCCAGTGCCGGACATCGCCCTCCGTCGGGTTCGGTGTCCGCTTGGCGAAATCGACCGCGCTCATGATCATGCCGGGCGTGCAGAAGCCGCACTGCAGGCCGTGATTGTGGTGGAAGGCCAGCTGCATCGGATGCAGATCGGCATTGGCGGTCCTGGCAAGTCCTTCGATCGTCGTGACCGACTTGCCGTCAACAGTGACCGCCAGCAGCGTGCAGCTCTTCATCGAGACGCCGTCGATATGGACCACACAGGCGCCGCATTGCGAGGTGTCGCAGCCGACATGGGTGCCGGTGAGGTTCAGGTTCTCGCGAAGGAAATCGGATAGCAGCAGTGACGGCGACGTATCTGCCTTCACCTTCTTGCCGTTGACCGTCATCTCCACATTCATGCGCGTCTCTCCTGTTGCTTCGTTCGACCGGCCGTTTGTTTCAAGCGAGCATTCGGGTCTTGTTTTTTTCCCACCCGGCGATCACCACGTCTCCGACAGAGAATGGGTCACGATAGAACACACGGTCCGGCACATAGGCGATCAATTCGTCGGCGCCGATCTTGTCCAGGATGACCTTGACGAAATTGCCCTGGTATTCGATGGCGCGAACCCGGCTCGGGACCTTGGCGCGTTCGCCGCCACCACCCGCTTCGGGCCGCACCAGATCGACGTCGTCGCGACGTATCGCAAAATCGACCACATCGCCGGCCGATGCCGTGCGGCGGGCGCCAAGCGGCACCACAACGTCGCGCATCTCCTGCGACACAATGATCGCGCTGTCCCCCTCGATCCGCTCGATCCGCCCGGTGAGGACATTCTGACCGCCGAGAAACTCGGCGACGTAGCGGTCCTGCGGCTGATCATAGACGTCGCGGGCTGGTCCCGCCTGCTTGATTTTGCCCTTTTCCATTACCACGACGATGTCGGCGATCGCGATCGCCTCGAGCTGGGTGTGGGTGACGTGGATGAAGGTGATGCCGAGATCGCGTTGCATCCGGCTGAGTTCCTGCCGCATCTGCACCCGGAGTTGCTCGTCGAGCGCCGACAGCGGCTCGTCGAGCAACAACACCTTCGGGCCGGTAATGGCGGCGCGCGCCAGCGCGACGCGTTGCTGCTGACCGCCCGAAAGCTGCGCCGGCAAGCGATCGGCCAACTCCGTCAACCTGACCTTCTCGATCATGGCATCGGCCGCCTTGCGCCGTTCCTGCGCGCCCACGCCGCGCACGCGCAAGGCGAAAGCGATATTGTCACGCACGTTCAGATGCGGAAACAGCGCGTAGGACTGGAACATCATCGCGGTGCGCCGCTCGACGGGCGCGAGGCCGACGACGTCCTTGCCGCCGATCAGTATCTCGCCATAGGTCGGGTCCTCATGGCCGGCGATCATGCGCAGGATCGTCGTCTTGCCGCAGCCTGACGGACCGAGGAAGCAGCAATAGGCACGGTCGGGAATCTTCAAGTTGACCCCGTCAACGACCCGGTTTGCTCCGTCATAGCTCTTGACGATGCCCGCCAGTTCGATGCTTCCGTTTTCGACAGCCATAGCCTGATTGATTCCCTAGTGTGCCGACGGCCCGGCCGCCCGCCGCTTCTGGATTCGCGCGATGGTGCCGAGGCAGATGCCGATGATGGCGAACGAAATCAGGGTCGTTACCGTGCCGAGCGCGTATAGCGACGGCGAGGTCACGTTCAGCGTCATGCTCCAGATCTCAAGTGGAAGGGTGTTAAGCGACCCGGCGGTCAGCAAGGAACGGGTGAACTCGTCATAGGACAGTGTGAAACCGAACAGGGCGACCGCGACAAGGCCCGGCGCCAGGATCGGGACGATCACGAGGAATGTCGTCTGCCAGGCGCTGGCGCCAAGGTCCCTTGCCGCCTCTTCCCAGGCGCTGTTGAGCCGGGACATCACGGCGAACATCACCAGCACGCCGAACGGCAGCGTCCAGGACAATTGCGCTCCGAGGGCGGTGGTGTACCAACTGGTCTCGATACCAAGCACGTTGCAGATCAGACCGATGCCGATGCCGAGCACAAGGCCGGGCGCGACCAGACTGCCGATCATCAGATAGAACACCACGCTGTCGCCCGTGAAGCGCTTGCGGAAAGCAAGGCCCGACATGAAGGAAATGACGACGGTGATGATGGTCACGACCACGGCCAGCCGGATCGAGCGGCTGAACGCCCCCTTCACGTCGCCTGTGCGCACTTGGGTGAAGAGATCGACGAACCAATGCAGCGACGTTCCGCGCATTGGAAACACCAGTCCGCCACGGACGTCCTGGAACGACAGGATATAGATGCAGACCATCGGCCCATAGAGGGCGATGACGTACAGGGTGAACAACGTCGCCAGCACGTAAAACGTCCAGGGACGACTGCCTCGGCTCGGTGCCAACGCGCGGCGGGCCCGGCCCGGCACCGTATCGGCATCGGCAATTGCGGGGAGATCGCCGGTCACCGCGTCAGCTCCTTGCGGATGTCGACGGTGCGCAGGATCGCAACGACGAGCAGCAACACGATGACGGTCAGGATGGTGGCGCTGGCGGCGGCGGTCGGATATTGCAGCACGCCGATGTCTTCATAGAAGGCCCCGACCACCGAGGCCGAGCCGCCGCCGGACATCACCTTCACGACGAAGAAATCACCCATCACGATCGAGACGACAAAGATCGACCCGAGGGCGATCCCGGTCTTGCAAAGCGGCAGCACGATGAAGCGAACGATTTCGAAGCGCGAAGCACCGGCGTCCCGCGCCGCCTCGATGGTGCGCTTGTCGATCCGGGCCATCGAGTTGAAGATCGGTACGATCATAAAGATCGTCAGTTGGTGGACATAGGCGATCACGACCGCGAGGCCCGAGAACAGCAGCACTTCGAGCGGCTGGTCGATGACATGAGTCTTGACCAGCGCGCTATTGATCAAGCCCTCCTTGCCGAGCAGCGGTATCCACGAAATCATGCGGATGATGTTCGAGGTCCAGAACGGAACCGTGCAGATCAGGAAAAGCCCGAGCGCCAGAAGCGGGTTGCGTACATGGAACACCAGAAAATAGGCGATCCAGAACCCGATCAGCAGCGAAAAGAACCAGGCAAACACCGAGAATTTCAGCGTCGCCCAATACAGCTGATAGGTAAGCCCTGAGGTGAACACCCCCTTGTAATTGTCGAGCGTAAAACTCGGAATGATTCCGCCGAAGCCGTCGCTCTGCACGAAACTGGCGGCGACCACGCCAATGATCGGCACGACAAAGAACGGCACCAGAATGAGG
>CADEDX010000476.1:0-4089 GCA_902826195.1 uncultured Bradyrhizobium sp.
AATTCCGCTCCGGGAAATGATGGCATATTCCAGAATGCGAAATTCTCAAGCCGATATTCTTAAAGCCAATATTTCTTGAGAACCGGTTTTGAGATCAGCGATGGTCCGGGCCATCGCGCGAGGCGATCTGCTCGACCAGTTCGACGATCGAGCGCCGCATCTTGGAATCGGCGATGCGCGTGAACGCGCGCGTCAGCGCCAGTCCTTCCGATGTCGCGAGGAAGTCGGACACATAGGCCGGCGAAGCGCCTTCGGCAAACGCACTGCCGTTTACCGCGCCGCTCGGACCACCATCAAACAGGAACGACACCGGCACCTGCAAAATCTCTGAAATTTGCTGCAGGCGGCTGGCGCCGACCCGGTTGGTGCCTTTTTCGTATTTCTGAACCTGCTGGAATGTGAGGCCGAGCGCTTCGCCAAGTTTCTCCTGGCTCATTCCCAACATGATACGGCGCATCCGGACGCGGCTGCCGACATATTTGTCAACCGGATTGGGCGCTTTGGTAGACATCTGCATCGCTCCTGGTTGCGCCGGGAATGAGGCATCAAAGAACCTCAGGCGCCGGGACCGCAAATCCGATCGGCGGGCCGACTGGATTTGCAGACGATCTGCGCAAACAACTAACTGGTTGTTTGTTTTTGGTTGCAACCGCAGAAAGCGAATCGCGAGCTGTCTGTCAACTGGTGGAACTGCGCATGTCGCGTTTTTTGACGCACCGTGTCCTTCGCGATGTGCAAATCTCAGGCAGCGCGCTTCATCAGGCGGCGCCTGAAGATGAACAAAAGCGCAGCGGCCACCAGAAACGCAACTGGAATATCTCTAAGCCGAGCATAAAGGGTCGGCGGCAGGGCCGTCGGCAAGGTGGAATCCAGTACGCCTTCGATGCCAAGTCCCAGGCGTGCAACAATCCGCCCGGAAGGATCGATCACCGCCGAGATGCCGGTGTTGGCGGCGCGAACCATCGGCAGTCCTTCTTCGATGGCGCGCAGCCGCGCCTGCTGCAGATGCTGGTAGGGACCCGTCGAATTTCCAAACCAGCCGTCATTTGTTAGGTTGACGATCCAGCCCGGGCGCTCGCCGGAGGCTGCGATATCGCCGGGAAAAATCGCCTCATAGCAGATCAGGGGCAGCGCGGCGGGCGCCTGCGGGACTTCCAAGGCGCGGCGCCGCGTTCCGGGAATGAAGCCGCCATGCACCCTGGTCAGCTGCACGAAGCCGAGCTTTTCCATCCACGCCTGGAATGGCAGATATTCGCCGAACGGCACCAGGTGCAGCTTGTCGTAGACCGACAGCACGCCGCCGTCATGGTCGATCAGATATATCGAATTATAGGCGCGGCTGACGCGGGCGCCGGGAGGGCCATCCGGAGCGCGCACCGAGCCGGTCATCAACACCGTGCCCTTGGGCAGAAGCTCGGCGATCTGCGCCATCGCGTCCGCCTCACGGGTCAGGAAGAACGGAAATGCGGATTCCGGCCAGATCAGGATTTGCGTATCCCGCACGCCGGTGGATTGCGGTCCGGAGGCGCGGTCGGAAAGTGCCAGGTATTTCCGCATCACCTCCGCCTTGGCGGCGTAGTTGAATTTGACGTCCTGCTGCAGGTTTGGCTGCATGATGCGCAGCTTGACCTCGGTCAGCGCGGTCGGCAGCAGCGACAGCCGCACGGCGCCAAAGATTCCCATCGCGACCAGCAATGTGAGCGCCATCACTGGCGCGATCCAGGGCTTTCGGCCGCGCGAAGATCCGTCGATCAGGACGGCCGGGCTTGCGAAGATCGCGACGCTGAGGAAGGTCATGCCCCACAGCCCGATCAGCGAAGCGGTCTGCGCCAGCGCCAGCGGCTCCGATAGCGCGTAGCCGAAGGCGTTCCATGGGAATCCCGTCAGCACATGGGCGCGCAGCCATTCGCTGGCCGTGAGCGCGACGGCGAGCGCCAGCACCCGGGAAGCGTCCCGTGTCCAGATCAGGCGCGCCAGGGCGAAGCCGAGCGCCGGGAACAGAGCGAGGTAGGTCGGCAGTCCGAGCACCGCAAACGGCATCAGCCAGGCGAATGTCTGCGCATCGACCAGAAAGGCGTTGCCGGTCCAGTACAGCCCGGGCACGAAATAGCCGAGCCCGAACCAGAAGCCCGACAGCGCCGCCGCCGGCACGCCGCGCCATTTCCCGGCCGCCGCCCCGTCAATCAGCCAGACTGTGACCGGGAATGTCACAAACAGGATCGGCCAGGCATTGAAAGGCGCCATCGCCAGCGCCGACAGCGCACCCGCGGCCAGAGCGATGACCACGCGCTTCGAGCCCCAGGCCAGAATGATTGAAAGCCCGGCCATGCGTAATTTGCTGGATGAGATCACTGCGTGCCGGCTCCATCGCCCGACGTCGGAGCCGGCGGCGTATTGTCGTTGGTCGGCGGCACGCTGTTCTCCGGCGCGGCGTCGCGGCGGGTTCGCTCGCGCGGCGGACGCGCCGCCGGGCGTTCCTTGCGGATCCCGATCCGCAACCGCTTGACCCGCCGCGGATCGGCATCGAGCACCTCGATCTCGAAATGGCCCGGGCCGGCAATGACTTCGCCGCGCACCGGCAACCGGCCGACCTGCGCCACCAGATAACCGCCGAGCGTCGCCACTTCCTCGCCGGCTTCACCGGTGACGAACTCTTCGCCGATGACGGTGCGGGCATCCTCGAGGCTGGCGCGGGCGTCCGCGATGAAGGAGCCGTCCGCCTGGCGAACAATGGCCGGCGGCTCGTCGCTGTCGTGCTCGTCGTCGATTTCGCCGACGATCTGCTCGACGATGTCCTCGATCGATACCAGCCCGTCGGTGCCGCCATATTCGTCCACCACCAGCGCCAGATGGATTCGCGAGGCCTGCATCTGCGCCAGCAGGTCGATCGCCCGCATCGACGGCGGCACATACAACAGCTTGCGGATGATGTTGGCTTCTGACAGCGGCAAAGCGAGGTCGACCGCGCGCAGGTCGAGGCCGGCCGGGAACGGCTTTTTGCGCTTGGGCTTGGCGGTATCACCGACCCGCGCCTTCGCGGTCATGAAGGCCAGGAGGTCGCGGATGTGGACGATGCCGACGGGGTCGTCGAGCGTCTCGTCATAGACCACCAGCCGCGAATGCGCCGCGCTTTCGAACAGGCTCATGAGTTCGCCGAGCTGGATGTCCTGCTTGACCGCAACGATGTCGGCGCGGTGCACCATGACGTCGGCGATCCGCCGCTCGTGGAGGCCGAGGATGTTGCGCAGCATGGTGCGCTCGATGGCGGAAAAGCCGACCTCGTCGGGCGTGGAGGTGTCGAGCACCACCTGCAGGTCGGCGCGGACCGAGCCCGCCTTCCAGCCGAACAAGGTGCGCATCGCGCGCAGCAGCCAGTTGTCGGCGGCCGGGCGCAGCACCTCGCCTTCCTTCACCACCGCCGGCAGGTTGGGCGTATCGCGCGGATTATCCTGTACGGGGTCGGAGTCCGGCATTTTCAGTCCACCCGCTCCCGGTCCGCATGGGGGGCCCGATCGGCATACGGATCGGGAATGCCGAGCTGGGCGAGAATCTCCCGTTCGAGATCTTCCATGGCTTCGGCGTCGTCATCCTTCTCGTGATCGTATCCGATCAGATGCAGGAAGCCGTGGACCGCCAGATGGCTGAGGTGGTGATCGAACGGCTTTTCCTCGTCATCGGCTTCTTTCCGCGTGGTCTCGTAGGCGATGGCGATATCACCGAGCATCCGGGGCGCGTCGGCGGGCGCGCCCGCGGTCGGCTGCAGCGCCGGGAACGATAGCACGTTGGTCGGCTTGTCGATGCCGCGCCAGTTGTTGTTGAGCGTGCGGACGCCGGCATCGTCGGTCAGCATGACCGCGAGTTCGGCGTCGCCGACATCGGCGTCGGCGACTTCGGCGGCGGCATGGATGGCGCGATGAATCACCGCCTCCGCCTCGGGCTCGCTCTGCCAGCAACCGGCGACGATGAGGACTTCGGTGAGGGGAAGGACGGACGACACGAGCGTTCCAGCGCCTTGTATTGCCATGTTCGGGTTGCGGGTCGGGCCTGCCGTCTGCGGCAGGTCCGGCGCCGACGTTTCCTGGGTCAAGG
>CADEDX010000476.1:4099-5523 GCA_902826195.1 uncultured Bradyrhizobium sp.
GTGCAGTTCGCCTTCGCGATGCCTTCGACGCCGTCGAGCAGCTTTACCGCCTCGGCGAGCCCGGAGGCCTGCCCGTTCGGCAGGTCGACCTGCGAGGGATCGCCGGTGATGATCATGCGGCTGTTCTCGCCAAGTCGCGTCAGAAACATCTTCATCTGCATCGACGTGGTGTTCTGCGCCTCGTCCAGGATGATGACGGCGTTGGTCAGCGTGCGGCCGCGCATGAAGGCGAGCGGCGCGATTTCGATCTCGCCGGCCTGCAGCGCGCGCTCGACGATCCGCGAATCCATCAGATCGTACAGCGCGTCGTAGATCGGCCTCAGGTAAGGATCGACCTTTTCCCGGAGGTCACCGGGGAGGAAGCCGAGCCGCTCGCCGGCCTCGACCGCCGGCCGCGACAGGATGATGCGGTCGACTTCCTTGCGCTCGAACAATTGCGCGGCATGCGCCACTGCAAGCCAGGTCTTGCCGGTGCCGGCGGGGCCGACGCCGAACACCAGTTCGTGACGCTTCAGCGCGCGGATGTAGGAATCCTGCGCCGCCGTGCGGGCGCGCACCGGCCGCTTGCGCAGATTGATGGTCTCGAACTGGGACTTCGCCGTCTTGGCATCGAACTCGAACAGCGAGCCTTGCGCCAGCACCGCGCGGATCGCGCCCTCGACCTCGCCCTGCGAGAGGTCGTTGCCTTGCACGGCCTGTGCATAGAGCGTCTCCAGTACGCGCCGCGCGGCGTCGCAGCCGTCGCGCGAACCGGCGAGCGTGATGTGGTTGCCGCGCGAATCGACCACGATATTGAGCCGCCGTTCGATCAGCGCCAGGTTCTGTCCGTAAGGGCCGACCAGCGCGGAAGCGGCACGGTTGTCGTCGAAATCGATGACGACCTGGGTCTCGGGCGGAATTTGCATGTCGCGGTCAAATTTGCGGCTGGGAGCGAGTGAAGGCGAATCCGATGCGCTTTTTGGCAAGGGTTCAGGCTCCCGTTATCATGGATGAAAGCGTCGGCGGCGCAGCGTGCGCGCCAGCGAGTTCGCCAAGCAGGCTATAGCGCTCGAGGCTGGCGATCGATACCGGTAGCACCTGTCCGATGATGTCGGGCGAGGCAAAGACATGCGCGGGCTGCAGATACGCTGTGCGGCCGACGATCTGGCCGGGGTTGCGGGCCGCGCGTTCGAACAGCACATCGACGGTGTTGCCAATCATCGCCTTGTTGAAGGCCGATTGCTGGCTGTCGATCAATTCCTGAAGCCGCACCAATCGCTCGTCCATTTCAGCCGCTGACACCGTCTCCTGCAGGTCCGCCGCCGGCGTGCCGGGCCGGGGCGAGTACTTGAAAGAATAGGCTGCAGCGTATCCGATTTGCGTGACAAGCGCGAGGGTCGCGGCGAATTCTCCCTCGCTTTCGCCGGGGAAGCCGACGATAAAAT
>CADEDX010000477.1 GCA_902826195.1 uncultured Bradyrhizobium sp.
CACCGCATGGCTTTGTGCGGCGGCCGATGCCTTCGGTGTCGAGCCGGCGCTGTTCGAGACCGTGACACATCCCTATCGCGTGCGGGCGGAACGGGCGCTGATGCGCTATCGGGATCAATTGGCAGGGCGCCGCATTTTCCTGTTTCCGGACTCCCAACTCGAAATTCCGCTGGCGCGCTTCCTCTCGCGAGAACTGTCGATGCAACTGGTCGAGGTGGGGACGCCCTACCTGCATCGCGAGCATCTTGCCGAAGAACTCAAGCTGTTGCCGGCAGGCGTCGCGCTGACGGAAGGACAGGACGTCGACCTGCAGCTCGATCGTTGCCGTTCGTCGCGGCCCGATCTGGTGGTGTGCGGCCTCGGGCTCGCCAATCCTCTGGAGGCAGAGGGCATGACCACCAAATGGTCGATCGAACTCGTGTTCACGCCGATCCAGGGCTACGAGCAGGCCGCCGATCTTGCCGAACTGTTTGCACGCCCGCTCGTGCGCCGCGCGAAACTGGTGGCCTGATCATGCAGCTTACGGTCTGGACATACGAAGGACCTCCCCATGTCGGCGCCATGCGCGTCGCCACTGGAATGGAAGGCTTGCATTACGTCCTGCACGCGCCGCAGGGCGACACCTATGCGGATCTGCTGTTCACGATGATCGAACGCCGCGACCGGCGCCCGCCCGTGACCTATACGACCTTCTCCGCGCGGGATCTCGGCGGCGATACCGCTGAGCTGTTCAAGACCGCGGCCCAGAACGCCTATGACCGGTTCCAGCCGCAGGCGATGATCGTTGGCGCTTCCTGCACGGGGTCGCTGATCCAGGACGATCCCGGCGGGTTGGCGCGTGCGCTCAATCTTCCCATCCCGGTCGTCACCGTCGATCTGCCGGCGTATCAGCGCAAGGAGAACTGGGGGGCCGCCGAGACGTTCTATCAGCTCGTTCGCGCGCTGGCCGGGCCTTCGGCGCCGGCTCCTGGCACCAGACGCGCCGATCGTGCCTCCGGCGCGCGGCCCTGCTGCAATTTATTGGGCCCCACGGCACTTGGTTTCCGCCACCGCGACGATATTACCGAGATCACGTCGCTGCTGGCAAAGCTCGGCGTCGACGTCAATGTCACCGCGCCGATGGGGGCGACGCCGGCGGACATCGCAAGGCTTGGCGATGCTGATTTCAACGTGGTGCTCTATCCCGAGATTGCCGGGCAGGCGGCCTCCTGGCTGCAGCGCACGTTCGGTCAGCCGTTTACCAGAACGATCCCGATCGGCGTGTCGGCGACCCGCGAGTTCGTCGAAGAGGTGGCAAAGCTCGCCAAGGTCGATGCATCAGGCGTACTGGCGGCTTCCTCGACGCGGTTGCCGTGGTACTCGCGCTCGGTCGATTCGACCTATCTCACCGGCAAGCGCGTCTTCATCTTCGGCGACGCCACCCATGCCGTGGCCGCAGCCCGCATCGCGTCTGACGAACTCGGCTTCAAGGTCGTCGGGCTCGGCACCTACAGCCGCGAATTCGGCCGTGAAATCCGTGACGCCGCGAAACACTACGGCGTCGAACCGCTGATCACCGACGATTATCTCGAGGTCGAGGCCAAGGTCGCCGAGCTGCAGCCCGAACTGGTGCTGGGTACGCAGATGGAACGTCATATCGCAAAACGCCTCGGCGTACCCTGCGCGGTGATCTCGGCGCCGGTGCATGTGCAGGATTTTCCGGCGCGCTACGCCCCGCAGATGGGTTTCGAGGGCGCCAACGTGATCTTCGACACCTGGGTGCATCCGCTGATGATGGGCCTGGAGGAGCATCTGCTGGCGATGTTCAAGGATGACTTTGAATTCGCGGACGGCGCGGCGCCGTCGCATCTGGGTGCGGGGCACGCCGCGCCGGCGGATGAGGTGCAAGCCGCGCCCGTCGCAGCTGCAGTGGTGCCCGATATCGCCGTGATCTGGGCGGCGGATGCGGAGAAGGAGCTTCGCAAAATTCCATTTTTCGTTCGCGGCAAGGCGCGCCGCAACACCGAGCGCTTCGCCAATGAAAACGGTGTGGCAACCATAACCATCGAGACGCTGTACGATGCCAAAGCGCACTACGCCCGCTGACGCGACCCCGATCAGGGTCGTCATCGTGACCATGGATGGTCATCTGTCCCGCGCGGCTTCGCGGGCGCAAGCGCGCTTGAAGAACAGTTTCCCGGGACTGACACTGGTCGTGCATTCCGCAGACGAATGGGGCACCGACGACGCGGCGCTCGACCGCTGCAGGGCCGACATCGCCCGCGGCGACATCGTGATTGCCACGATGCTGTTCCTCGACGATCACGTCCGTGCCGTGATGCCAGCGCTGCAGGCCCGCCGCGACGATTGTGACGCCATGGTCTGCTGCATGTCCGCTGCCGAGGTCGTGAAGCTGACGCGCGTCGGCAAGTTCGACATGAGCGGCGAGGCGCTGGGCGCCATCGCATGGCTGAAGAAGTTGCGCGGTAATCGCAAGGGTTCAAGCCCGGGCGGCAAGGGCGAAATGAAGATGCTGCGCCAGTTGCCAAAACTGCTGCGCTTCATTCCGGGCACCGCACAGGACATGCGGGCCTACTTCCTGACCCTGCAGTACTGGCTGGCTGGGTCCGAGCAGAACATCGACAACATGGTCCGCCTGCTGGTGGACCGATACGCCGATGGCCCGCGGCGCGGCTTGCGCGGGGTCGTCAAGGCCGAGCCTCCGGTCGAATATGCCGATATCGGTGTCTACCATCCGCGCCTCAAGGGCCGGATCGCCGAGACGGCCGAACGCCTGCCGGGAGTGCCGGCCGAACGCGGCACCGTCGGTATCCTCCTGCTGCGTTCATATCTGCTGGCTGGAAATTCCGCTCATTATGACGGCGTCATTGCGGCGTTCGAGGCGAGAGGGCTGCGGGTGATCCCGGCTTTCGCCAGCGGTCTCGATCAGCGGCCGGCGATCGAACGCTTTTTCATGAAGGACGGTCGCACCGCGGTCGATGCGGTGGTCTCGCTGACCGGCTTTTCGCTGGTCGGTGGGCCCGCCTACAACGACTCGAAAGCGGCCGAGGAAATTCTCGCCACGCTTGATGTGCCCTATCTCTCCGCGCACCCCGTGGAATTCCAGACGCTCGAACAATGGGGCGCATCGGATCGCGGCCTGATGCCGGTGGAGAGCACCATCATGGTGGCGATCCCGGAACTCGATGGTGCGGCGGGTCCGATGGTCTATGGCGGCCGTTCCGACGGGGCAGGGGTGCCGTGCACGGGGTGCGAACGTTCGTGCACTTTCTCCCGCTCCGAGGTCGCCGGCGAAATGCAGGTCTGCAGCGAGCGCGCGGAGATGCTGGCGTCGCGCACCGCGCGGCTGGTAGCCATGCGCCGCGCCGAGCGGGCGGATCGCAAGATCGCGATCGTACTGTTCAATTTTCCGCCGAATGCCGGCAACACCGGCACCGCGGCCTTTCTCTCGGTGTTCGAGTCTTTGCATCGCACACTCTCCGCGATGAAACGCGAGGGCTATCAGGTCGATTTGCCCGCGGATGTGGATGCGCTGCGCGAGCGGATCGTGGTTGGGAATGCCGCGCGCTTCGGCGCCGATGCCAATGTCCACGCCCGAATTCCGGCCGGCGATCACGTACGCGGCGAAAAATGGCTGCGCCAGATCGAGGCGCAATGGGGACCGGCGCCAGGCAAGCAACAGAGCGACGGCAGCTCGATCTTCGTGCTCGGTGAGCGCTTCGGCAACGTTTTCGTCGGCGTCCAGCCCGCGTTTGGCTACGAGGGTGATCCGATGCGGCTGCTGTTCGAGAAGGGCTTTGCGCCGACGCATGCCTTCTCGGCATTCTATCGTTGGCTGCGCGAGGATTTTGGCGCCAGCGCGGTGCTGCATTTCGGCACCCATGGTGCTCTCGAATTCATGCCCGGCAAGCAAGCGGGCCTTTCTGGCGCGTGCTGGCCCGACCGCATGATCGGCGATCTGCCAAATCTATATTTGTACGCCTCGAACAATCCCTCCGAAGGCACAATTGCAAAACGGCGGTCGGCGGCGACGTTGATCAGCTATCTCACCCCGCCTGTCGCCCATGCCGGACTCTACAAGGGCCTGGTCGAGCTGAAGACATCGATCGAGCGCTGGCGCGGCCTGCCGCCGGACGACGATGCCGAGCGCGTCGGCTTGGCGACGCTCATTCAGGCCCAGGCCAGCACGCTGGAATTGACGGCGGCGGAACCTGCCTGGACCGATCCGGCGCAAGCCATCGGCAAGCTGTCGGCGGCGGTGCTCGAACTCGAATACACGCTGATCCCGCATGGCCTCCACGTGGTCGGCGAGACGCCGTCGGCGGAGCAGCGCGTCGAGATGCTACAGGCGGTTGCGGACGCATCGCATGACGTTCGTCCCGACAAATCGGTCCTCGAGGCGCTGGTGAGGGGCGAAACGCCTGAAGCGTTGGCCGCCAGGGACGAAGCAGCCCTTGCACTCTACAAGGAGCTGACGGGTATCGACCGTATCCTGCAGCAGGATCACGAGATCCCGAGCATCCTGCATGCACTCGACGGCAAGTTCGTCCGTCCCGCGCCGGGTGGGGATCTCCTGCGCACGCCGGCGATCCTGCCGACGGGCCGTAACCTCCATGGCTTCGATCCGTTCCGCATTCCCAGCACCTTTGCGGTTCAGGACGGCGCGCAGCAGGCGCAGCGGCTGATCGACAAGCACGTCGGCGAAGGACACGGGATACCTGAGTCGGTGGCGATCGTGCTGTGGGGCACCGACAATCTCAAGAACGAGGGCGCGCCGATTGGGCAAGCGCTTGCGCTGCTCGGCGCCAAGCCCCGCTTCGATGGCTACGGCCGTCTGACCGGCGCCGAACTGCTGCCGCTCGATCAGCTCAACCGGCCGCGGATCGACGTAATCATCACCATGTCCGGCATCTTCCGCGACCTGCTGCCGCTTCAGATCAAGCTGCTGGCCGAGGCCTGCTTCCTGGCAGCCTCTGCGGATGAACCTGTTGAACGGAACTTCGTTCGCAAGCACGCGCTGGCCTTCCAGGCGGCAAACAATTGCGACCTCGAAACCGCATCTCTGCGCGTGTTCGGCAACGCCGACGGCGCCTACGGCTCGAACGTCAACCATCTGGTCGAGAACGGCCGTTGGGAAGACGAGGATGAACTTGCGGAGACCTATACCCGCCGCAAGAGCTTTGCTTACGGCATCAAGGGGCAACCGGTGCAGCAGACGGCGCTGCTGAAGAACGCACTCGCCACCGTCGATCTCGCCTACCAGAACCTCGACTCGGTCGAACTCGGCGTCACCACCGTCGATCATTATTTCGATACGCTTGGCGGCATCAGCCGCGCCGTTCGTATGGCCAAGGGCGGCCAGTCGGCGCCGGTCTATATCGGCGACCAGACCCGCGGTACCGGTACGGTCCGCACGCTTTCGGAGCAGGTATCGCTGGAGACCCGTACCCGGATGCTCAATCCGAAATGGTACGAGGGCATGCTCAAGCACGGCTACGAGGGCGTGCGCCAGATCGA
>CADEDX010000478.1 GCA_902826195.1 uncultured Bradyrhizobium sp.
GGGCCTCAGCCGCGGCAACCGTCAGCACTAAGAGAGCGAACACCTGCCCGACAATGTCGCCAAGAAAGGTCGAGAACGCGACGAGGTTGACGTTGACGGCGAGCAGGATCAGTTCGATCGACATCAGGATGACGATGATGTTCTTGCGGTTCAGGAAGATGCCGAGGATCCCGAGCGTGAACAGGATAGCGCCGACCGCGAGATAGTGCCCCAGACCGATCGTCATTTCACCCACTCCGCCGCATCTGCATCCTGCAGCCCCTGCCCCGACGCCACCTTGCGGACGGCCATCGCCAGTTCCGGCGTGCGCGCGTTCTGCACGTTGATGTCCTGCCGCTTGACCTTGGCCTTGTGGCGCAGCGTCAGCACGATGGCGCCGATCATGGCCACCAGGAGCACCATGCCGGCGATCTGGAAGTAGTGGATGTACTTTGTATAGAGCACCAGCCCGAGCGCCTCGGTATTGCTGACATTGGTCGGGATCGCCGCCGTGATCTGCTTGGTCACGGTCGGGTTGATCGCCCAGCCGCCGACCACGAGCAGCAGCTCGAACATGAAGATGCCGCCGATGACGAGCCCGATCGGCAGATACTGCATGAAGCCTTCGCGCAGCTCGACGAAGTCGACGTCGAGCATCATGATCACGAACAGGAACAGCACCGCGACCGCGCCGACATAGACCACGATCAACATCATGCCGAGAAATTCGGCGCCCATCAGGATGAACAGGCCGGAGGCGTTAACGAAGGCCAGGATCAGATACAGCACCGAGTGCACGGGATTGCGCGACACAATCACCATGACAGCCGACGCCACGCAGATGCTGGCGAAGAGGTAGAAGAACAGCGCGGGAAGGATCATTTCCTCACCTCACCGGTACGGCGCGTCGAGTTCAATCGACTTCGCAATCTCGCGCTCCCAGCGGTCGCCATTGGCGAGCAGTTTCGCCTTGTCATAGTAGAGTTCCTCGCGGGTCTCGGTCGCGAATTCGAAATTCGGTCCCTCGACGATGGCATCGACCGGGCAGGCCTCCTGGCAGAGGCCGCAATAGATGCATTTCACCATGTCGATGTCGTAGCGCACGGTACGGCGGGTGCCGTCGTTGCGGCGCGGACCGGCCTCGATCGTGATCGCCTGCGCCGGGCAGATCGCCTCGCACAGCTTGCAGGCGATGCAGCGCTCCTCACCGTTCGGATAGCGGCGCAGCGCGTGTTCGCCGCGGAAGCGCGGCGAGATCGGGCCCTTCTCGAACGGATAGTTCAGCGTCGGCTTCGGCTTGAAGAAATAGCGCATGGCGAGAAAGAACGCCGATACGAATTCGGTCAGCAGAAGCGCGCGGGCCGTTGCGTTGATGTTGACGCTCATAGCAACCTCACTTTGGCGCAATGCCGGCGAATTGAAGCACGCCGGCCACAATCACCACCATCGCCAGCGACAACGGCAGGAACACCTTCCAGCCGAGTCGCATCAGTTGGTCGTAGCGGTAGCGCGGCACGATCGCCTTCGCCATCGCGATCATGAAGAACATGAAGAACAGTTTCAGCGCGAACCACACCGCGCCCGGTATCCAGGTGAACGGCGGCAGGTTCACCGGCGGCAGCCAGCCGCCGAGAAACAGGATCGTCGCCAAGGCGCACATCGTGGTGATCGCGACGTATTCGCCGAGCATGAACAGCAGATACGGCGTCGAGCCGTATTCGACCATGAAGCCTGCCACCAGTTCGGATTCCGCTTCCACCAGATCGAACGGCGGACGGTTGGTCTCGGCCAGCGCCGAGACGTAGAACACCACGAACATCGGGAACAGCGGCCACACATACCAGTTCAGGATGGTGAGCTGCGGCAAGCCGATCAGGTGGGCCAGACCGCGGGCGTTCTGCGCCTCCACCACGGCCGAGAGGTTGAGCGTACCGGCGCACAGCAGCACCGTGATGATGACGAAGCCGATCGAGACTTCGTAGGACACCATCTGCGCCGCCGAGCGCAGCGCGGCGAGGAACGGATATTTCGAGTTCGACGACCAGCCGGCCATGATGATGCCGTAGATCGACAGCGACGAGATTGCGAAGATATAGAGCACGCCGACATTGATGTCGGAGATCACCCAGCCGAGATCCATCGGAATGACGGCCCAGGCGGCGAGCGCCAACACGCAGGACACCAGCGGCGCCAGCAGGAACACACCCTTGTTGGAGCCGGACGGGATGATCGGCTCCTTCAGCACGAATTTGAGCAGGTCCGCGAAGGATTGCAGCAGGCCCCACGGGCCGACCACGTTGGGGCCGCGGCGGATCTGCACCGCCGCCCAGATCTTGCGGTCGGCGAGCAGGATGTAGGCGATCGCGACCAGCAGCACGACGAGCAGCAGGACGCTCTGCGCGATCATCACGATCAGCGGCCAGAGAAAGCCGGTCCAGAACGAGCTTGCGAAGAAATCAGCCATCAGTTCATGCTCACTCTGCTGCCGTCAGCATTCGACCGGCCGCCAGCCGGGAGCATTCCGCCATGACAGCGGATGCCCGCGCGATCGGGTTGGTCAGATAAAAATCCTCGACGGACGATTTCAGCGGGGTCTTGTCAACCTTGCCGCCCTTGCCGGCCAGCGCATTGACGTCGCCGGCCTTGCCGGGCTCGATCTGGTCGATCCGCATCAGATGCGGCACGACCTTGAACAGCGCCTGGCGCAGCGCCTGCAGGGAATCATAAGGCAGCTTCTTGCCGAGCACCTCGGAGAGCGCGCGAATGATCGCCCAGTCCTCGCGCGCTTCGCCCGGCGGGAACGCCGCGCGGGCCGCGATCTGCGCCCGGCCTTCGGTGTTGACGTAGAGGCCGGATTTTTCGGTATAGGCCGCGCCCGGCAGGATGACGTCGGCGCGGTGCGCGCCGCGATCGCCATGGGTGCCGATATAGACCACGAACGTGCCGTCGGGCACCTTCACATCGTCGGCGCCCAGCAGGAACAGCATGTCCATCGTGCCGAACGTCGTCATCTGCGCAAGGGTGAGGCCGGCGGCTCCCGCTCCAAAACCGATATCGAGTGCGCCGACGCGCGAGGCGGTGTCGTGCAGCACGGCAAAACCGTTCCAGCCGTCCTTGAGCGCGCCGACGCCGGTGGCGATCTTGGCGGCGAGCGCCTGCACCGCCGCGCCGTCATGCCGCGACAGCGAGCCTGCGCCGACCAGCACGATCGGGTTTTTCGCGCCCTTTAGCACATCGATAAAGGAGTGCTTGCCATTGGCGAGGTCGGTCAGCGTATCCGTGCCGGCGCCGAGATAGTCGTAATCATAGGTGAGATCGGCGTTGGGGCCGATGACGCCAACCTTGAGCTGGCCGGTCCGCCAGCGCTTGCGAATCCGCGCGTTGAGGACGGCGGCTTCCCGCCGCGGGTTGGAGCCGATGATCAGAAGCGCATCGGCCTGCTCGATCCCGGCGATGGTCGGATTGAAGATGTAGCTGGCGCGGCCAAGCGTCGGGTCGAAGGCATCGCCGCCCTGCACCGCCAGATTGCTGCTGCCATAGAGGCCGAACAGCCCCTTCAGCGCGAACATCTCCTCGACAGCGGCGAGGTCGCCGGCGATGGTGCCCATCCGCTTGCCGTCGGTCATCCGGACCTTGGCGGCGATGGCCGCAAAAGCCTCCTGCCAGGACGCGGCGCGCAGCTTGCCGGCTTCGCGGATATACGGCCGGTCGAGCCGCTGCGTCCGCAGCCCGTCGACGACGTGACGGGTCTTGTCGGAAATCCATTCCTCGTTCACCGCCTCGTTGAGGCGCGGCAGAATCCGCATCACCTCGCGGCCACGGGTGTCGACGCGGATCGCCGAGCCGACGCCGTCCATGACGTCGACCGACTGCGTCTTGCCAAGTTCCCACGGGCGCGCGGCGAACGCGTACGGCTTTGAGGTCAGCGCGCCGACCGGGCAGATATCGACGAGGTTGCCCTGCAGTTCGGAGGTCAGCGCCTGCTCCAGATAGGTCGTGATCTCCATGTCCTCGCCGCGGCCGGTGGCGCCCATCTCGGGTGCGCCTGCGACTTCGGCGGAGAAGCGGACGCAGCGCGTGCACTGGATGCAGCGGTTCATCGAGGTCTTGACCAGCGCGCCGAGATATTTGTCCTCGACCGCGCGCTTGTTCTCGGCGAAGCGCGAGGTATCGACGCCGTAGCCCATGGCCTGGTCCTGCAGATCGCACTCGCCACCCTGGTCGCAGATCGGGCAATCCAGCGGGTGGTTGATCAGCAGGAACTCCATCACGCCTTCGCGCGCCTTCTTGACCATCGGCGAACGTGTCGAGATTTCCGGCGGTTCGCCCTTCGGGCCCGGCCGGCAGTCGCGCACGCCCCAGGCGCAGCTCGCGACCGGCTTGGGGCCACCCTTCACCTCGACCAGACACATCCGGCAATTGCCGGCGATCGACAGCCGCTCGTGGTAGCAGAAGCGCGGGATCTCGGCGCCGGCGGCCTCGCAGGCCTGCAGCAGCGTGTACTCCGCGGGGACATCGATCTCTTTGCCGTCGATGATGAGTTTGGTCATTGCGGTCTCAGGTCTTTCCCAGCTTGCAGTCTGGCGGTGTAACGCTGGCGGTCTTCAGCGACGCCGTGATCCATTTCTGGGTCTCGGCGCCATAGGTAGCGAGATAAGCCGGCTGCGCCGCGTTCTTGTCGCACAGGAACGGCAGATGCGGCTTCAGGTCGTAATCGCAGGAGGCCAGCCATTCGCGCTTTCCGGCGAACGCGCTGATGGCTTCCTCGCAGGCATAGAGGAAGTAGGTGACAAAGCTCTCGTACTGCACCTGCTCGTCGCGGCCGGCCGCCTTGATCTTCTCGTAGTCCGGCTGCGCGAATTTCGGATTCTTGAATGCCAGATCCGTGTAGCCCAGAAACGCAGCCCGCGCGCTCGCCGCGCGGTTGTTGGTGCGGATCTCGTTGATCTGGATCAGGATCGCAACAAAGCCGAGCAGCGCCACGGCCGCCTGCGCCATTTGCGCCAGCGTCCCGTATCTCTGCCACCAGAAGCTCGGTTGCGACATCGTCATCTCTACTCCGCCGCGACCATGTTCACGGGATCGCGCACGCCGATATCGTCGATGTCGGCCTTGTGCGAATACTCGGCGATCCGCTCCTCGATCTCGTGACGGAAATGCGCGATCAGGCCCTGGATCGGCCACGCCGCCGCGTCGCCGAGCGCGCAGATGGTGTGGCCCTCGACCTGCTTGGTCACTTCCAGCAGCATGTCGATCTCGCGCTTGTGGGCGCGGCCATCGGCCATGCGGGTGAGCACGCGCCACATCCAGCCCGTGCCCTCGCGGCACGGCGTGCACTGGCCGCAGCTCTCGTGCTTGTAGAAATAGGAGATGCGCGCGATCGCCCGGATCAGGTCGGTCGACTTGTCCATCACGATCACGGCGGCAGTACCGAGACCGGAGCGCAGTTTGCCGAGGCTGTCGAAATCCATCGGCGTATCGATGATCTGCTCGGCCGGCACCATGCGCACCGACGAGCCGCCGGGGATGACAG
>CADEDX010000479.1 GCA_902826195.1 uncultured Bradyrhizobium sp.
GCCAAACGCAACTTTTTCGAATATTGCAACCTGTAATTTTCTCAAAGTCGAAACAAGCCGCGCCTCAGCTCAAGCCCCCTCCCCATTTTTCTAGGTTGTTCAATGACTTCCATGCCCTCCACATATCTTGTCAGCTTTGCCGTCGGCGATGAGCGCGCCGCCAAGGATATTGTAGATGCGTTAACCGAGATATTTTTTGAGGGTCAGGCCGCCATCGCTGCGTTTGAACGGCCGGATGGTCGATGGGACGTTACGGTGCACTTCGCCGAACCGCCCGATCAGCCGTTGCTGCGCGAGCTCGTTACCAAGACCGCCGGCGCTAATATCGCCGCGGGCATCGTCTTCGACACGGTCGAGGCCAGGGACTGGGTCAAGGCCAGCCTTGAAGACCTCATCCCCGTGCCGGCGGGACGCTTCATCGTCCATGGCCAGCACGACCGCGAGCGGATCGCGCCTAATAAGATCGGTATCGAGATCGAGGCGGCGCTGGCGTTCGGCACCGGTCATCACGGCACCACGCGCGGCTGCCTGCTGCTGCTCGATCACGTGCTGAAAAACTGGCGGCCGCGCCGAGTGCTCGATCTCGGCACCGGCACCGGCGTGCTGGCGATCGCCGCGGCCAGGGCGCTGCACGAACAGGTGCTGGCGAGCGATATCGATCCGCCCTCGGTGCAGGTCGCTCGCGACAACGCCCGACTGAATGTCGCGGGACATCTGGTGCAGGCGATCCGCGCCACCGGTTTCGCCGCGCCGCAATTTGCTGATGCTGCGCCGTTCGACCTGGTGCTGGCGAACATTCTCGCCAATCCGTTGCGGCAACTGGCTGCACCGATGGCGCGGCATCTGGCGCCAGGCGCGCTGGTCATTTTATCGGGCCTGCTCACGCCTCAGGCGCGCGGCGTCATCGCGGCCTATCGCGCCCGCGGGCTGGTGCCGCTGCGGCATCTGCGTATCGAAGGCTGGAGCAGCCTGTTGCTGCGGAAAGTGAACTGAAACTCTACTCGGGCAATCGGCGCGGGTTGCGGGCAATGACACCCTTCACGTCTTCACGCTGTGCCCGCTTGATCCGCGCTTCCGCGAACCTTTCCAGCATCTGGACGATGACGCCGCGCTGCTTCTTGTTGGCGACTGGCGGGATCGGGCCGCGGTCGGCCGGGGGCGAAATCTTCTCAAACGTGAAAACAGGCATGGTGCATCCCCTCTTCGTTGAGTTGAAACACTCCTCAAGCCTCCCAATACGCTGAAGCCAACGCCCAGCCCCGCAATACCGTTCCGTCCGGCTATCCGGACAGATATAATGAAGCACGGATTATGCCAAAATGTGGGCCGATGCGGCGCATTGCGGACCGCGCCACCAAAGCCTGACGGGCTGCGTTTTCTTCGCGCGAGCCGGTATCCACTTTGTGCGAAAACGCGATAAAGTGCTCCACGATGTTCGAAGCTCATTTCCAGACATTCGAAGAACCCGAAAGCGGCGTGGCGCTCGCAGCGCGGCTGGCCGCGTTCCGTGAGGAACTGGCGCGGCGAAAGCTGACCGGTTTCGTGGTCCCCCGCGCCGACCAGCAGCAGAACGAGTATGTCGCGCCCTCCGAAGAGCGGCTGGCGTGGCTCACCGGCTTCACCGGCTCGGCCGGCATGGCGATCGTGCTGACCCGCGAGGCCGCTGTGTTCGTCGACGGCCGCTATACGCTGCAGGCCGCCAAGCAGGTCGACCGAAAAGCCTGGCACATCGAGCCGCTGGCCGATCCGCCGCCGGAAACCTGGTTGGCCAAGCATCTCGCCGCCGGCGACCGCCTGGGATTTGACCCTTGGCTGCACACTTCTGCGGCAGCCGAGCGGCTGGCCGCCGCCTGCGCCCGGGCCGGCGCAGAGCTGATCGCGGTGGACAGCAATCCGCTGGATTCGGTGTGGACCGAGCGTCCCGCCCCGCCGCTTGGCCCCGTTTCGATCCACGGCGTGCAGTTTTCCGGCGAGATCGAGGCCGAAAAGATCAAGCGGATCCGGCATGAGATCCACCGGCTAGAGGCCGAGGCGCTGGTGCTGTCGGACAGCCATGCGGTGGCCTGGACTTTCAACATCCGCGGCGCCGACGTCTCGCATACGCCGCTGCCTCTTTCCTATGCGCTGGTACCGAAGGACGGCCGGCCCACCGTCTTCATCGACCACCGCAAGCTTTCCAACCTGACGCGCAACCATCTCGAACAATCGGCCGACGTGCGCGATCCCGACGCGCTGGTGCCCGAACTCACCGCGCTGGCGCAAGGCGGCGCCGCGATCGCGCTCGACAGCGCCACCGCCGCGGACGCGCTCAGCCGCCTGATCGCGGGCGCCGGCGGCAAGCCGCTGCGCGGCTCCGACCCGGTGAGCCTGCTGAAGGCCGTGAAGAACCTCACCGAGATCGAGGGCACGCGGACCGCGCACCAGCGCGACGCGGTGGCGTTGACGCGCTTCCTGGCCTGGATCGATCGCGAAGCGCCGTCCGGCGCATTGACGGAGATCGACACCGTCGAGGCGCTGGAAACGTTTCGGCGCCAGACATGCGCGCTGAAAGACGTTTCCTTTCCCACGATCGCCGGCACCGGGCCCAACGGCGCAATCGTGCATTACCGCGTTACCCGCAAAAGCAACCGGCGGATTTCGCCTGGCGATTTGCTGCTGATCGATTCCGGTGCGCAATACCAGGACGGCACCACCGATGTCACCCGCACGATCGCGATCGGCACGCCGACCGACGAGATGCGCGACCGCTTCACCCGCGTGCTGCGCGGTCACATCGCCATCGCGCGTGCGATCTTTCCCGACGGCACCACCGGCGCGCAACTCGATTCCTTTGCGCGGCAATTTTTGTGGCAGGCCGGCCTCGATTTCGAGCACGGGACCGGCCACGGCGTCGGCAGTTATCTCTCGGTTCACGAGGGTCCGGCGCGGATTTCAAAACTCGGCACCACGCCATTGAAGCGCGGCATGATCCTGTCGAACGAGCCCGGCTACTACAAGACCGACGCCTACGGCATCCGGATCGAGAACCTCGAACTCGTGATCGGCGCCGATGTCGCCGGTGCAGAGAAGCCGGTGAATGCGTTCGAGACGCTGACACTGGCGCCGATCGACCGCCGCCTGATCGACGTCAACATGCTGAGCGCCACCGAGCTGAAATGGCTCAATGACTACCACGCGCGCGTCAACCGCACCGTGCGCTCGCATCTTGACGACAACGCCACCAGGCTGTGGCTGGACGAGGCCACGGCGGCGATGCTGCCGCTTTAGGCGAGATTCTCGCTGTCGTCCTCCGCGAAAGCGGGGGACCCAGTATTCCAGAGACTTCAGCGACTCAACCGAGACGGCCCGGCGTACTGGGTCACCCGCCCCTGTGCGCAGTTGCGCACAAGGCGGGTGACGACAGTCG
This sequence comes from uncultured Bradyrhizobium sp., assembly GCA_902826195.1. GTDB lineage: Bacteria > Pseudomonadota > Alphaproteobacteria > Rhizobiales > Xanthobacteraceae > Bradyrhizobium. Next base: position 3,407 of record CADEDX010000479.1, read on the forward strand.
GTGTGTTGTCCGAAATCGGCATGGCCGCATGCTGAAACGGCCGTATCCGCCCCGTACCAGCGCGGTACAGTCCGATTCAATCAACAGACTCTTCAACCACCAGGGATCAGACCTAGATGCACGGCGTCGCGGGCAAGCCGCCCGGCGCGGCGGCGGATGCCGTTGCGACCTCGAAGATCATGCTGCTGATGCTGGTCACGATGACCGGCGTCGCGCCGATCTCGCTGTACATGCTGGTGCCGGCGCTGCCGGTGCTGGCGACGACGTTCGGCGGCGACATTTCCATCGCGCAGATGACGGTGTCGCTCTACATGGTCGGCATCGCCTGCTCGCAGCTTGTCATGGGGCCGCTGTCCGACAAGTTCGGTCGCCGTCCGGTGCTGCTCGCGGGCCTCGCCTTGATGGTGGCGGCGAGCATCGGCTGCTCGCTGGCGCAGACGCTGCCACAGCTGATCGCCGCACGGTTCCTGCAGGCGCTCGGCGGCGCCTCCGGCATGGTCATCAGCCGCGCCATCATCCGCGATCTGTACAGCCGCGACCGCATCAGCTCCATGATCAGCCTCGTGATCGGGGTGATGATGACAGCGCAGATGCTGAGCGCGCTGGTCGGCGGCCTTTTGGAAACCGCGTTCGGCTGGCGCGCGATCTTCTATTTCATCACCGTCTCCTCGCTCAGCGTCGCGGTGCTGATCGCGCTGGCGCTTCCCGAGACGCGGCGCGAACGTGCCGCGAGCAGCAGCTTTCGCGGCGACGTCGGCAAGCTGATCCGCGACCGCGCCTTTCTCGGCTTTGTGCTGTGCCAGGTGCTGGCGTCGCAGATCATCTTCACCTTTGCCGGCGGCGGCCCCTACATCGTGGTGACGCAGATGGGCCGCACCACCGCCGAATACGGCGCGTGGTTCGCGACGACCGGATTTGCTTATCTCGTCGGCAACCTGTTCTGCGTCCGCTTCGCGCCGCGCCATTCGCTGGAAAAACTGATCTGGTTCGGCCTGGCGCTGCAATTCGGAGGCGCGCTATTGAACCTCGTGCTGAGCTTCACCGGCACCAACCAGGCGCCGATGTGGCTGTTCGGCACCCAGATGATCGTGATGGTCGCCAACGCCTTCGTGATGAACAACGCCGCCGCCGGTGCCATCAGCGTCCGCCCCGAAGCCGCCGGCACCGCCGCCGGCGCGATGGGTTTCCTGCAGCAGGGCATCGGCGCGCTGGTCTCGCAGTTCGGCGCCTATCTCGGCGGCCACTCCACCACCACGCTGCCGCTGACGGCCGCGATTTTTGCACTGTCGATCGCCTGTGCGTCGGCGATGTTCTTTCTGGTGCCGCGGCAGACGGTCGTAGTAAGCGAAGAATTGATGAAGAGGGCGGAGGAGGAAGAGAGCGGGATGCTGTAGAGATGGAACGACACTGGCGTTCCACTCTCCGCCGTCATCCTCCGCGAAAGCGGAGGATCCAGTACGCCGCGCCGCCTCCGAAGACGAGCATCGCTCGTACACGGCGGACAATAGGAACGCACCGATCGAAGCGGGCGTTGGTCTCACCCTTCAGATCGCAGGAGACCTATCAGCGCCTCTGATTCAACGAGCTAGCTAACGGCCAACCTTTTTGCAATTTATCCGAAGACGGAATTGTAGGGGCGTTCGACCGGCAATCGTGCTCGGGCCTGATCCAGTTCGTTGCGCTCCACCAGATTGCAAATGGCATGCGCGACGCCTGTAATGTCGGTGATTTTCCGCATCCATTCGTTGACGTAGAACGAGACCGCCTCTCCGTTGATGCCGATCTGGATGGCGCGATGGGGTAACGGCTGGAGGTGCAGATCGCGCTCCGGGTCCCACTGGATCCGCACCGGCGAAGCGGCTTTCAGCCTGACCCAGTCTTCACCGCTCATGGAGGCTTCGGGATGGCTGGGACAGCTGTGTGCCAGAGCCCATTCAAACCCATCCCGGCTGATGTCGATCGCTAAAATCCGACGCTGGCCTGGATCCTTGTATCCCCATCCGGCTCGATACATCATCCAGAGGAAGGACGGCTTTATCCACCTCATTCGTTCCATCTTGAGCGGCGGAGAAGTGAATGTGCCGTGGAAGAGCG
>CADEDX010000480.1 GCA_902826195.1 uncultured Bradyrhizobium sp.
ATCACGTTGCTCTATTGGCTATGTGGCTTTGCGAACGTGTTCGACGGCATGGGAAAAGCTCCGCTCATTTGAAGCTTATAGAAGGGCGCGCTCGTGCCACGAACGGTTATTGTGGCGTACTGGTATCGAGGCACAGCCACCGTTGCTATTGGCGAAAAAGGACCTCCGGCCGACGGCGCGGAATAAAGGTTGTAGTTTATTCCGGGTTCAAGAATCGACGTCTTGATGGTCAGAGTTCCATCCGTAAGTGTGGCCCGGGTACCGAAAGGTCTTGCGAGCGGATCGCCGACGAAAACCCCCTGTGAGGGCTGTCGGACCGATTTCGTGTAGGCTTCGAGTGCGGTGTTGCCACGAAAATAGCTCTTCACCAGTACGGAGGCGGCGGGAAACTTGTCTGCATACGCACAGGGCTCCGTCACCGTCCCATAGCTTGCTGTTACTCCAGCCTCGAGCCAACGAAGCGCGGTCATTTGCTCGGTCCCGAACAAATTGCCCCCGTTTGATGTAAGGTGATCTGCAAGCGCCCCAGGAACATAGGTGTTTGTGTTCAGCCCAGAGACGTTCGCCAGCCCCGTCTGGTAAAATAAGACATCGGCAGCGTTCTTGACCTCCGATCGGCCGCCATTCTTTGCATGGTCGAAATAAGTCATGGAAAGTGCCTCGGGACGATTCCAGGTTTGCACGGTCGCCTGAAAGTCCTGCAATCGGGGCCCGCTTCTCACGCTATCAGCGGTTCTAACGAACCAACCGTTGCCTCCAGGAAGGCTCCTGTCAGCCTTAAGTCCTTTGTCAATGATTGCCTTTACACTCGCCGCGTTTTGTCCGGCGAGCATCATGGTCGGTCGAATGCCAAAGTCCGTGTACGGAGCCGTCGACGATGATCCGAAATACGGATTCAAAGGCGTTGCAGAACAATTATTGCTGGTGAGCGAAGGGATGTCTATTCCGAATGCGAAGGCGCTCGTGATGGAGTAGTTGGTGGAATAGTAGTTGAATCTTGCTATTCGAAAGGGCCGGCTCCAAGAGACGACGAGCGCCTGAATTTCCTGGCCCGCCGCCGAATCCACCTGCGCTTTGAGAGCAGCAAACTCCGCAGGGTCTATGCCGTTATTGGATGAAAGGCCGGGATGGATTTTTTCCTGATCGAAGTTCAGGTGTATCATGTTCTTGTTCGGGATCTTCCGCACCTGTTGATAATAGCTTGCTACCTCCACGGACTGCGGGTCGTTCTCGTTGATCAAGACCGCAACTTCGGAAGGTCGAATGCCGCTGCGAGGTACGGTGAGGGTTGCCACCTTGGCCGAATCTGCGTCAAGGACCTCAACAGACTCGGTCCTCTGCAGGAGTTGTGCAGCCGCGCAAGTCGGTGAAATGAGTCCAAGGAGCATAAAGTGAGCTGCTGCCAGCAAGGATCGGCCGAGCATTGGCTCGCGATGGGTCTTAGCGTGCGCACTAAGGTTGCTCGGGCTATCCATCTTCGGTTGCAAGGGCCACCCGAACCGCGGCAGCGATTAAGTCCTGGCCCGCGCCATTCTGCGCGACCCTCACCTGTGTATTCCCGACGAATGGATGAGCGCACCAGACCGATATCTGGAGGATTGGATACGTAGGGCTCTTGATACCGAACTAGAGGCCGCACCCCGTATCTCATGACGCACCGTATAGGAACGGTTCTCTCTGCCGATAACATCATTTGTGTGGCGAACGGGCGTCTCGTCTCGTCGGTACCGCCTCAGCCTTTGTTGAATGATCAGACGACCCCTCCAGTCCGCGTTCGTTCGCCGGGTTAAACGTTCCATGTGCTTAAGAGTTGGGCCGAACCATATTTTGCCGGCGCGAATGGCTTGATCGCGACTGTCAGCTAATAGCCCCTCTGACGCAACTCAAAAGATAACACATTTTGGTCACCGTTTGCGTTGGATATGGTTGCTAAAAGGTACCGTGCCCCCAACAGCTGGGGTAGTCTATGTATATGAAGAGTAAGAGATTTTTCGGAATATTTCCAAAGCTATCCCCAGAGCCGAGAGTTGTAGGTGAGATTGGCGGCCCCTCTCTCGTCACAAAGCCGGCTAAATATTTTACAGTGAATTAACACCTTCGGGGCCATCCTGCTATTGGAGGGCTTCGAAGTGGAAACGGTCGCAATAGCAATGCTGGGTATCGGAGTAGCCTTCGGCCTCCGGTTCAGAATATTTGTTCTGGTTCCAATAATATTGCTCGATCTCGTTGCCATTAGCGCGATCGGCATCGCCCAAGGCAGTTCGATCTGGTCGATCACGCTCGCGAACATTATTGGCGCAACTTGCTTGCAATTGGGATATCTGGGCGGTGCCCTGCTGAAAGTACTTATCTCCACAGGACGCCTCGGTGAAACCAGAAATTCCCAGACCGCCCGACCTCTGGCACCCTAGAACCCGCACGCAGGAAAGTGCGGGGTGGCTGTCGGGCCATCCTTTCCCTCTTTGTGCCATTTACCTTGCTTGTTTTCATTAGATTTGTTGTAAAGAACTGACCGGCGAATCTCGGGGTGAGCTCATAAACCGGACCGGTAGTTAGGAAATGTGGAGGCGGTTTCGGAAGTCGGCTGAAGTCAATTTACCCAAATTGCCTTCGGGCTCGCGCGTCTACGCGATTGGCGACGTGCATGGACGCGTCGACCTGCTGCAAGAAGCTTTCGCCAAGATCGATAGCCATCGCGATGCCTATCCGATCGCCAACGCCCTAGAGATCATGCTGGGCGACTACATTGATCGCGGACCTTCGTCGTTCGATGTGATCGAGTTGCTCTCAAAGCGCGTTCGCGGCGGGACAATCTGCTTAAAAGGCAACCACGAGGCGTTTTTGCTGGAGTTCTTGAAGGATTCAACCATCCTCAACGTGTGGCAGCGTTGCGGGGGGCTCCAAACGCTGGTGTCCTATGGACTGGAGCCTTCCCTCGACCTCTCTCCAGAAGATCAACAACGCCTTGCCGCCACGCTGGCCGAACGATTGCCGGCACATCACCACAACTTTCTGATCACTTTACCGCTGAGCTTTACGCTGGGCGACTATTTTTTTGTCCACGCCGGTGTGCGGCCGGGAGTTGCCTTGTCCAACCAACGCGCTGAAGACCTGCTCTGGATCAGAGAGGATTTTCTTCGCTACGAGGGTAGCTTTGGAAAAGTTGTGGTTCACGGTCATACGCCAGTAAGCGAGCCCGATATCCGCAATAATCGCATTAATATAGATACCGGCGCATTCGCCACTGGCAACCTCACCTGCGCGGTGTTTGAAAAGGACCAAATTCTGTTTCTTTGACTACACCTCCAAGGCCCCTTGCTCTCAATCTGCCTTCGTAAATAGCATAATGATCGGTCGCGCCATGAGAGCCCGATCCGCGATGAGACTTGGGTGACCTGCAAAATCACGCGCAGCGTCGCCCGCATTGAAAACGGCCTCGAAGAGGTGCTTCATCTCGGCAGCTTTGAAGCCAAGCGCGACTGGGGCCATGCGCGGGATTATGCCGAGGGCATGCACATGATATTGCAGGCCGACGAGCCCGACGATTTCGTGCTTGCGTCTGGCGAAACCCGCTCTGTACGCGAGTTCGTCGAGCTGGCGTTTTGCGAAATCGGCCGCTCCATCGAGTGGCATGGCAAAGGTGCTGAGGAACCGGGGTCGACGGCAAGTCCGGCAAGATTGTCGTCAGAATTGATCCGGTCCACTTGACCGACCGAAGTCGATTTTTCGGTCGGCGATGCCAGCAAGGCGCGCAAGAAGCTCGGGTGGAAGCCCAAGACCTCGTTCCCCGAACTGGTCAAGGAAATGGTGGTAAACGAACTCGAAGAGGCGCGGCGGGAGGCAGCTAATGGCAAACCTTCCGTTTGAGCTGAAAAGGCAGGACGGTAAACGTGGCTGGATAGCGCGATAAGCTTGGTCTGCGCTGGCCACTAGAAGTTGTCGAACGTGTCACTATGCCGCCCTCGACTTGACAAAACCTGGCAGGCGGATAACCGACGATGGGCTAGGCGCGCCTCACCCGAGACTTAGCTGGCACGAGCGACACCGGCTTTGGAGATGATATGGCAGTTGAAGATTCAAGACGACGCGTCGCGTTGATAACCGGCATTACCGGCCAGGACGGCGCCTATCTTGCCGAATATCTGCTCGGCCTCGGCTACACGGTCCATGGCGTCAAGCGGCGGTCGTCCTCGTTCAACACGGCGCGCGTCGATCATCTCTACAGAGACCCGCACGTCGGAAATGTGCCTTTTTTGATGCACTACGGTGACATGACCGACTCGACCAACCTGATCCGCCTGATGCAGCAGATCAGGCCGACCGAGATCTACAACCTCGCCGCCCAGAGCCATGTTGGCGTCAGTTTTGAAAGCCCGGAATACACCGCCAATGCCGACGCCATCGGCGTGCTTCGGCTGCTGGAGGCGATCCGCATCCTGGGCATGGAGAAGGAAGCGCGGTTCTACCAAGCCTCGACTTCGGAACTCTATGGCCTCGTCCAGGAGGTGCCGCAGAAGGAATCCACGCCGTTCTACCCACGCTCCCCTTACGGCGTCGCCAAGCTTTACGGCTACTGGATCACCGTGAACTACCGCGAGGCCTACGGCATGTTTGCCTCGAACGGCATCCTGTTCAATCACGAGAGCCCGATCCGCGGCGAAACTTTCGTGACGCGCAAGATCACGCGCAGCGTCGCCCGCATTGAGACCGGTCTGGAAGACACCCTCTACCTGGGCAATCTCGAGGCCAAGCGCGACTGGGGCCATGCGCGGGATTATGTCGAGGGCATGCACAGTATATTGCAGGCCGATGCTCCCGACGACTTCGTGCTGGCGACCGGCGAAACCCGTTCGGTGCGCGAGTTCGTCGAGCTGGCGTTTGCCGAGGTCGGACGCATCATCGAATGGCGCGGCAAGGGCGTCGACGAGACCGGTGTCGACGGTAAGTCCGGCAAGACCATCCTGCGCATCGATCCCGCGTATTTCCGTCCTACCGAAGTCGATCTTCTGGTTGGCGACGCCAGCAAGGCGCGGGAGAAGCTCGGCTGGAAGCCAAAAACGTCCCTTGCCGAATTGGTCAAGGAAATGGTTGCAACCGATCTCGCAGAGGCCAGGCGCGAGGTTGCTAATGGCAAGTCTTCCGTTTGATTTGAAAGGCAAGACCATCTACGTCGCCGGGCATCGCGGCATGGTTGGCTCCGCGCTGGTGCGCAGGCTGGCGCGGGAAGGCGTCGAACTGCTGACCGCGGCGCGCAGCGAGGCCGACCTGCGCGACCAGGCGGCGGTCAACACATGGTTCGCCGCCAACCGTCCGCAGGTGGTTTTTCTCACCGCCGCAAAGGTCGGCGGCATCGTCGCCAACAACACGCTGCGCGCCGAATTCCTCTGTGAAAATCTGGTGATCGCGACCAACGTGCTCCATGCGGCTCACGTCCATGGCGCCGAGAAGCTGATGTTCCTCGGCTCATCCTGCATCTATCCAAAAC
>CADEDX010000481.1:0-2690 GCA_902826195.1 uncultured Bradyrhizobium sp.
ACCCGCACCAGTCGGGATGTTCTTGATCTGCAAGCCAGCCTGCACAGCCCAGCCCCACTTGTCGGCGGGGTAACCCGTGATCTCGCTTCCACCGTAGTAAGCAGCGTGGTTGTTGTGGGCATTAGCCGACAGCTGGAACACACCCCAAGCCTGATCGACCTTCAACACACCGACGATGTCGGGAGCACGAGTACCACCCAAACCGCTGGAACCGTAGCTACCACCAGCGAAGGCGGCGCTCGAAACTGTGCTTGCGTTGATCAGATTGCTCTGGTGGTAGGCCGTAGGATCTTCCAACGCGATCGAACCCGACACGCCGTTGCCGAACTGCGCGGTGTAGGTCAGCTGATTGACCGCGGTGACGTCACCGCTGCCGCCGACGAGACCGTCGAAGTTGTTGCCCGGATAGTTGACCCAGGGAGTATCGAACGAGGAGACCGCCTTACCCATCGTGAACCCAGCGAACTGGATGAACGCCTGGTAGACGCCGACCGAGCCGCCGGCGATACCACCGTCAGAGGGGTTACCAACGCCACCGAAGCCACCGGATTGGGCAGCCGCGGAGTAGACGGTACCACCGGCGCCGTTACCAGCGTACGTGCCCGTCGTCCAGGAGAACGTCGCGTCGAAGAACGTGCGGACCACACCATATTCGGTGGCAGTGCGCGTATCGACCGTCAGATCCTGACGGGAACGAGCGGTGTAGTAGTTCGACAGCCGGTTCTGTGCGCCGAGTTGCGCGCCGTATGCACCGTTGTACACCGCTCCGTTGAAAGCAGTTTCAACGCGCAGATAACCACCCAGCTTGATGCAGGTGTCGGTGCCCGGGATATAGAAGAAACCCGCGCCGTACAGGGAGCAGATCCTCACGTACTCGACCGCTTTGGCCTTGACGGGAAGATCGGCGGCCTGTGCTCCGCTCATGGCGATGAGACCCGCCGCTGAGCCGAGAATAAGGCTCTTAACCATCTTCATGTTAAACCTCCAGTTTGCTCTGTAGGGAAGGTTCCGGATCCGCCGGGTGCTGGCACCCTATGGTTGGTTCCCTTAATCCCCTGAAACCCGCTTAGTCGCTTCGCGCCTTCGGACACTCCCGCATGAACGCGAGGGACTTAAGCGAACCACCTAACGGGACGACCTCGGGATGCCCCCCTCCGTCGCGTCATCACAATTACCGAGGACTTCTGCACACGCAATAAAGGAACCGCTTCGGGCGGCCCCGCTTCGCCCCTTTTCCAAAGGGTGTTGCACAAATAACACGGGCGCATGCTCGGGATTCCTCTTCAAGATACTGTTTTTATTCACGATTTTAGAATATCTCCAAGCCGCGCCATGGCGCCCCCTTGGCACCGCAACACGAGCCGCCTGCCCCGGAATTACGCGGTGCCTGCATCGAATCGAGAGCAGGAAGGCCGAATCCAACACAGTTGATTCCACGCCTATTATAGAGTCAGTGGACAACCCTCGGGTATGCAGGCCGAGGCCGCGACTGGCCGCCTGACCGGCAACGCACGCCCAACCGGGACAAAAGCTGCCGATAGGCGTTATAAGCCGGAACATTTCCCCAGATCCGGTTCATCCGCGAGGCGCGCCCGCTCGCAGCCTTGCGGCCAGCGGCCTGAAACCCCGGTGCGCGCGAAAATCGAATCGGCCGCTCGGCCTGCGCTGCATCGAATCGAAATCCACAAGATTTCGACGCGGCACGCACTTCAATGCACCGGAGAGGCCAAACGCGGCCCCCAAACACGAACGCAGGCGGACCATCCATGCTGCAATTAGCCTCGCCGTAACTCAATCTGCCGCTTGCGGCTCGCCCCCGCGTCAGGCATATCCGCGCTCGTGGAGCTGTGGCCGAGTGGCTGAAGGCGGCGGTTTGCTAAACCGTTATAGGCTTGTAAAGGCCTATCGAGGGTTCGAATCCCTCCGGCTCCGCCACCCTACAGCCGTTGGGCTCCGGGTGGCAGGCCATCCGGAGCCCAACGGGCGTAGGGTGTCTCCCGAAGCTCCGCAGGAGCGAAGGGAGACTGCAGCGACGTGTGGCATGTCTACTTCCTCTAACTGAGCAACGGCGACATCTACGTAGGCTCGACCGATGATCTTCGACGTAGAATCGCATCTCATCACCAAGGGCATGTCATCTCGACAAGCAAGTATTTGCCGTTAATACTGCGCCCATACGTTGCAGTAGGCGATGAAACAACAGCCCGCGGTCTTGAACGGTATTTCAAGTCGGGGTCAGGCAAGGCGTTTGCCAAGAAGCGCTTCCTGGCGACTTCCAGGCAGCGACACTCGTCTCGAGGCATTAGCGTCGTCCGTACTCGCCAGGGACGATCCACATGAAAAAAGAAGAACTCGAAGCCATCTTCAGCGATGGCGGGAACGCGCCGGATACCGGTCCGATCGAAACCTACCTTCATGCCGTCGCGACCGAACGGAAGCTGCCGAGATTCGCCGTCGGAATGTGCTTGCTCAGAATCGAGGAAGCCGCGCCGGGACTGCGCGCGGTTCTCGCGCGGGCCGCGGAAGGCTGGGAATTGTCGGATGATGAAAGCCTGCTGCTGTTTCGCGGACTTCACATTCTGGGCGCTGCCCGTGACCAGGAAACCTGTCAGCCGCTTCTGCGACTGCTGCGCCGGCCCTTTGATGAGGTCGATAACCTGTTCGGCGACGCCATCACCGAAAATCTCGCC
>CADEDX010000481.1:2700-5477 GCA_902826195.1 uncultured Bradyrhizobium sp.
TGTTCGATGGCGATAGCGACGCCCTGTTCGCCTTGATCATGGACAGGTCGATCGACGAATTCATCCGTGAAGCGCTGCTGGGCGCCGCGACTTTCCTCACATGGGAACGCCGTATAGAGCACGATCGCTTTCGGGATCTTCTGGTCCGATTTCATGCGGAGCGGCCGGCCGAGGACAATACGGCGTCCTGGGCAGGCTGGGTGCGGGCGATCGCGCTGCTCGGACTGCGCGACCTGGTGCCGCTTGCCCACGGCGCGTTTCGCGAGGGCCGCATATCCGACGAATGGACCGATCGTGAACAGTTCGACAAGGATATTGCCGAAGCCGAGCGCACTCCCGATGACATCGAGAGGTTCACGCAAAACCACCTTGGTTACATCGAGGATGTACTCACATCCCTGAATTTTTTTGACAGCAGCGACGGCGAATTCGGCGAGGAAGCGCTGTGGAGCGATTTCGAATATCCCGAGCCGGTCAGGAATCCCTGGCGTCACGTCGGCCGCAACGATCCCTGCCCCTGCGGCAGTGGCAAGAAGTTCAAGAAATGCTGTCTCGCCAGCGGTGGACCGCCCGCGTGACGCAGGCTGCCTGAAACCTCAGTGCGCGGACATCCAGGCGCGGGCTTCGCGCTGCGCGGCGGCGATTTCCGCCTCTGACATCATCGCGGCGACTTCGCGACGCATCGAGATGGCATCCGCACGGCCCTTCAGCGCGGCGAGATTGAACCATTTGTGGGCCGCGACGAGGTTGACCACGCCGGAACGGCCGCTCGCCCAGTACAGTCCGCGCTCGAACAGCACGTCCGGGATTGCCGTCGCCTCCACCGCGATGGCCGCGTCGAGATCAATCTGCCCCTGAAACATTGATAGTCCCCTTTTCTTATCGTTGCCGCCCTCCCCCGAGCGCGGCCCTGTCCACTGTCAAACCCTGTTATTCGCAACGCCGTTTTCCGGTCTGTTGTTGGAATGATCATGGCCCATCAAATTTGAAGGACAGTTTAAGGTTCGCGATGAACGGGATATAAAAGCGCGCTTCGCGGCGCGGGGCCCGGAATCGAAAAGTGCCTGCGGCACAGGAACAAGTCGGCAATCGTGAAATTCGGTTTACCTTGCGATTTGGCGGAACGATAACCATTGCCGGCATCTGCCGTGCACCGGCCGCCAGATTCCTCACGCCTGCTTGAGCCAGCCCCGACGCACCGCGTCGGCGATGACCTTCTCGGCTGCGCTTCAGAGCGCAGGCGAGCCTTCGGCGATACGGCCGGTCAGCGCGCGCTCCCGTGCTTCGTCCACATCATGGTCGGTCCAAGTGCCGCCGCCGGCCGCGTGGTTCAGCAGGATGGGCTACCGACTTGGCGAACCGAGCATCCGCCGTCGCCGCGGCCTCGAACTCCCGCCATAGCGCTAGAAATTCGCCGGCCTGCCCCGCCGGCAGCAGGCCGAGCAGCCGGCGTGCAGCGACCTCCTTGCGCGCGGCCTGCATGGCGGCTCCCGCGGCGTCGTACAACAACGTATCGCCACTATCGATTTCGACCAGATCGTGAATCTGGAGCATCGAAACGACGTCTCGCGGCGCGATCCGTCGGCAATGCGGTTGCCACGGACAACGGACTTGAGCCGATCAGCCTCGAGCAGAAAGCGAAGCTGCGAGGCAAGCGGTTTAGCAAATCGTAGCGAATCGAGGGGCCCGACGCCCTGTTTCCCGGTCATGCCGCCAGCTTGACGGAGAACCGCCGGCGATCGCCACGCATAAGATATGCGCAACGAGCGCTAGACCTGAAGACCCTCGGCCGGACTTGTAACGAGCCGCGCAGGCGAGCCATCGGATAGCAGGATACGTTCCCAGATCTGTACGCCGGGCACGATGCGCAGTTCGTCGAGGCCATTGGCGCCCGTAACGAAGGTCAGCGCGTGCGTTCCATCGTGCTTGCCCCAGCCAAGATCCGGCAATCGAGCTTCGGCTGCTCGGATCGCCTCGGTCACATACCGCCAAAGCGGCTGGCCTCTCAACTCGCTAGCAGCGCGCCGCCATTCACGCTCGCGAGCAGCGATGCAGCCAGCAGCCGACAGGTGAGATCACAGACCAGATGGACGGGGCAAGCCGAGCCGAGCCTACCACCAGGCGGCGAAGCGCCGCGTCGCGCGCGGGGTGGATACGGGCAAAGACCAGATCGAGCAACCGGATTCGCAGCGCGCCTGCCGGCTTCAACTCGCCGCGCTCGATGCGGCTGACGGTCGATTGGGTTACCCCGAGGAGCTCGGCCGCGTGTGCCTGCTTGATGCCGCGGTGCCGGCGGACCAGCCGTAGCGCCAACGCAAGCGAGCAAGGGTCTTCCCGACGGACATCCGACATGGCGCAAGCTTACGCCCAGCATGGCCTCACATTCAACGAACCGCCGTAAGCGCATGCAACGCACTTCCGACGCTGGATGGGAAGCGAATTCAGCTCAAACCTACGATGCAGGTTCCCGATGAGCGGCCGAAGCTATGGAAACTGGAGAAGGATCGCGGGGCCAGATGCGGGACGGCGCAGCCGTCGAAACCATGCATTTGGGGAACCATAGACTCCTGGAACGAGGCGTTCCGGGAGAGACATGCCCCTAGGGGAACGAGGGCGTCGGCGAACACGTCAGGACCAGATTTCATGCCGGGCTTTTGGCGCCGGTAGAAATTGCGGGCAGTTAAGGATACCCGCACCGAACGAAGAAGAACTTGTTTCTTCTGCCGGACCGGTTCTGGAAGCGCGAACTTTTTTTTAAAGAACGGACTTCCGAAATA
>CADEDX010000482.1 GCA_902826195.1 uncultured Bradyrhizobium sp.
GGGCTCGCGCTGTCCTCCGCCGCGCGCGCCGACGAGGGCTTTGTGCAGCTCACGATCTACAAGGCGGGTTGGATCATCGGCGGCTCCGGCGGGAGCGGCGTGCTCGAGTTCCATGGCCGGCGCTATCCGCTGTCGACCGGGGGTCTCGATTACGGCCTGGTGTTCGGCGGCTCGAAGACGGTGCTGCGCGGCCGCGTCAGCAACATCTATCGGCCCTCCGACGTCGCCGGCGTCTATGGTGCGGCCGGTGCGGGCCTCGCCGTCGGCCGCGGCGCGCGCGCGATCGTGCTCAGCAACCAGAAGGGCGCGGTACTGGAATTGACCGGCCAGCAGGTCGGGCTGATGGCGAACGCAGATCTCTCCGGCCTTGCGATCACGATGCGATAGGGCTTTGTTGCTTCGTAGGGTGGGTTAGCCGAAGGCGTAACCCACCGCGATCTGCCGGCGCAAGATGGCGGATTACGCTTCGCTAATCCCCCAACGACCGCTTCGGGAATAGGCCGATGAACCGCGAACAACTGATCGCTGCTTATTCAGCCTCCGGCCGCCACTATCACAACCTCGCGCATATCGAGGACTGCCTCGCGGCCCTCGCGCGCGTCGAAAATCTCTCGCCGCGCGAGCGCGAAATTCTCATCGCGGCAATCTGGTGGCACGACGTCGTCTATGACGCGATGCGTGCGGACAATGAAGAACTCAGCGCGCAACTCGCCGAGCAGCATGTCCATCCGGATATCAGCGGCGAAGTTGCCCGCCTGATCCGCCTGACAAAGTCGCACGAAGTGCAGGCCGGCGATCGCCTCGGCGCCACGCTGATCTCGATCGACCTTAGCATTCTCGGTGCCGAGCCCGCGCGCTACGATGCCTTTGCCGCGGCGATCCGGCAGGAGTTCATCCATGTGCCGGAGGCCGACTATCGCGCCGGTCGCGCCAGCGTGCTCGCCCGGTTCGCGGCGCGGCCGGTCATTTTTCCGGATGCGGATTTCGCCGCGCGATATGACCGGCCGGCCCGTGACAACCTTGCGCGCGAACTGGCGTCGTTGCGCTGACTATTTCACGCCGAGAAAATCCCGCTTGCCGATCTCGACGCCGCTGTGGCGCAAGATGCCGTGCGCGGTGGCGGCGTGAAAATAGAAGTTCGGGAACGCGAAATTGACGAGGTATTGCTGGCCCTTCATCGTCATGCTGTTGTTCGGGCCGGCGGGGAAGGTAACTTCGCGCGTATCGCCGCCCTCGAACTGCGCCGGCTTGAATGATTTTATGTAGTCGACGGCTTTGCCGATCCGCTGCTGCAATTCCTCAAAACTCTTTTCGGTGTCCGGCGTCGACGGCACCTCGCTGCCGGTCAGGCGCGCGCAGGTCTTCATGGCGAAATCGCAGGCCGTCTGCACCTGCCGCGACAGCGGATACATGTCGGGATAAAGCCGGGCGTTGAGCAGCACCTCGGGCTGGATGTTCTTCGCCTTGCAATGCGCTTCCGCCTTGGCAAGCAGGCCGGAGAGGCCGCTGAGAATTTGCAGGAAGGCAGGCACGGTGGCGTCGTGGAAAGACATGTGATGCTCTTTTCGTCAGATGGAATGATGCCCCGGGAGAATGAGGCTTGTCCGAGATGGGGCTGGGGCAGAAGGAATTCAACGCTTGCGGCATGGCAATCGCCGTCAATTATTCTCCAGGCGTCATCGCCCGCGACGGCGGGCGATCCAGTATTCCAGAGGCGGTGGCGATAGAAACGATAAGCCGCGGCGTACCGGATTCACGCTTTCGCGGGGAATGACGGCTGAGAGGCTGCGCTCAATTCATCGCGCCCTGTCGCGGCGTCCCACGCATCCGCGCCAGCAGCTCCGCCGTCGGCCAGGAATCCGCCGGCAGACCATATTTCACCTGCATCGCCTTGACCGCCGTGCGGCTCAATTGCCCCATCACGCCGTCGACCTTGCCGACGTTGAAGCCGGCGCGCACCAACAATTGCTGCAGCTCCTTCAATTCGTTGAGCGGCAGTTGCGCCACCGGCGCGGCCTGCTGGCGCATCGGGGCAGCGCCGGCGATGCGGCTGGCGAGATAGGCCGCCGTGGTCGAATAGATCAGCGAGTTGTTCCACTCGGTGTAGGCGGCGAAATTCGCATACGCCAGAAACGCCGGCCCGGTGCGGCCCATCGGCAGCAGCAGCGAGGCCGGCATGTCGTCGTTCGGAAGCGGTCGTCCATCCGGATAGGTGACGCCGAGCTGAGCCAGTTTTGCGCGCGAGAGTTTTGTGGTGAGGTCGGCCTGCTCCCACGGGAAGTTTTGCGGCGCGCGCACTTCCTGCAGCCACGGCTCGCCGCGCCGCCATTTCAATCCGGTGGCGATGTAATTGGCGGTCGAGCCGATCACGTCGGGCGCGCTGCGCAGGAGGTTGCGATGGCCGTCGCCATCATAGTCCACCGCATAGTTGAAATAATGCGTCGGCAAAAATTGCGTCTGGCCGAGTTCGCCGGCCCAGGAGCCGATCATCTCGGCCGCCGAGAGATCGCCGCGGTCGATGATCTTCAGCGCGGCGATGGTCTCCTTCTGGAACATCTCGGAGCGGCGGCAGTCATAGGCCAGCGACACCAGCGACGGCAGCGTGTGCAGCTTGCCGAGCTCGGCGCCAAAGCTGCTCTCCAGCCCCCAGAACGCGGCGATCACCGCCGGCGGCACGCCATATTCCTTCTCGGCGCGGGCGAACGCCGCCGCATGCATCCTGATCCGGGCCTGCGCGTTCTTCGCGGCCCCCTCGGAGGCCCGGTTGCGCGAGAATTCGGTGAACACCTGGCCGAACACGCGCTGCCCGCGGTCCCGGTTGACGATGCTCTGGTCATAGACGAGGTAGGGCGCGGCCTCTGAGAGCGCGCGTTGCGACACGCCCGCGGCCACCGCCTGCTGCTTGAGGTCGGCCAGAAACCGCTCGAACGACGCGCCGTTGTGACACGCCGCCGCGCGGGGCGCGCGCGGTGCTGCGGCCGGTGGACGAATTGGCGGTGCGCCGGTCTGCGCCGACGCCTCCTGCGCGCCGAACAGGATCGCCAGCAGCCCAGCAACGGCGTGAAGCCTTATCCTTGCGAAGCCTCTCATGCAGTACCGGCCAGCCTCCGAAATATGGATGAACGAGGGCATGCGACGGGAAGATTCGTCAAGAGCGGACGGTCCGAATCAGGCCGGCAGATTCGCTGCACTTGAAGGCGCGGCTGGCAGCCCCATTTGCATGGAGACGCGATTGACGCGAATGCATCGGTGGAACGTGGCGACATGTGGCAGTCGATTTCATATTACGCCGCGCTTGCCGGCGAGGCGTTGCTCGGTGTGTTCGGCATTCGTGTCTACGAGGAGCCGCGCTACGAGGTGATCGAGCGCATTGGCGACCGCGTGGAAATCCGGCGCTACGCGCCGCGTCTGGCCGCCGAGATTGACCTCGCGTCTCCGGGTGAGGCCGGCCGGAGTGCGGCATTCCAGCTGCTGTTTGCCTATATCGCGGGCGCCAACCGCGCATCAGTTGCCGGAAGTGGCGCATCTGTTGCCGAAAGTGATAGTATCGCCATGACCATGCCGGTCGAACTGGCCGGCAAGCCGAGGCTCGCGATGACGGTTCCGGTCCAGACGTCGGAAGCCGCCGGCGACCGGCATATGCGGTTTTTCCTGCCCGCCAAGTATCAGCGCGACACGGCGCCGAAGCCGGCGGACCCCCGGGTTCGGCTGGTGACCGCGTCCGAAGGCACCATCGCCACGCTGCGCTTCTCCGGCGCGGGCGGCGACCGCGACATAAGGCAGCGGCAGGCCGAATTGACCGAACGGCTCGCGGCGGCACGGTGGCGGCCGACCAGCGAGCCCTATGTGTTGTTTTACGACGCTCCGTTCACGCTGCCTTTCCTGCGCCGCAACGAAGTCGCGGTCGCGGTTGCGCCAATCGGGTAGGCGCCGCGCTCCAACCGTTGCCCGGTGCTCCGTCCGTTCAAGGGCTCCGCAAGCCCCGCCGTGCGCATGGGAGACCGCCGTATCAACCCGGTCTGACAGGCTGTTCCAATCGCTCATCCCCGTGTAGGCTGACCCGCACTGCCGGGCCGGGATAAGGCCTCGCCCATATGGGGCGGGCAGGCAAATGAGGGAGATGGCGGAATCCATGACGGAACTCCGATACTTGGCGCCGAACACGCTTGACGAAGCGATCGGCGCATTTGCGAAAGCCGGCAGTGCCGCGCGCATCCTGGCCGGCGGCACCGATCTTCTGGTGCAGATGCGCTCAGGCGTGCTCAAGCCCGGCGTGATTGTCGACATCAAGAAAATCCCGGAGATGACGCAGATCGAGCAGACCGCCGATGGCGGTTTTCGCATCGGCGCCGCGGTTTCCGGCATGGCGCTGCACGATCACAAGACGTTCGGCAAGGTCTGGCCCGGCGTGCTGGAGGCGATCAACCTGATCGGTTCCAAGCAGGTGCAGGGCCGCGCGTCGGCCGGCGGCAATCTCTGCAACGGCTCGCCCGCCGGTGACAGCGTACCCGCGCTGGTCGCCGCCGGCGCCTTCGTCACAATCCAGGGCCCGAACGGCCGCCGCGAGCTCAAGGTCGAGGAAGTGCCCGCCGGTCCTGGCCGCACCAATCTGAAGCCCGGCGAGATCCTGGTGAGCATTACGTTGCCGCCGCGTCCGGCCGGCTCGAGCGATGCGTATTTGCGCATGATCCCGCGCACCGAAATGGACATCGCCGTGGTTGGCGTCGGCGTCAGCCTGACGATCAAGGACGGTACGGTCACCGCCGCCCGCGTCGGCCTCGGCGCGGTCGCGCCCACCGTACTGCTGGTCGAAGACGCTGCGAAAGCGCTGATCGGCTCGAAGCTGGATGACGCCGCGCTGGCGAAAGCAGCCGCGGCGTGCTCCGCCGCCTGCCGTCCGATCGACGACAAGCGCGGCACCATCGCCTATCGCACCAAGGTGGCCGGCGTGCTGCTCAAGCGCACCGCCGCCATCGCTGCCAAACGCGCCACAGGGAAATAAGCTCAATGGCCAAAGTTCACGTCACCACCACCATCAACGGCGAGCCGATGGAATTTTTGTGCGAGCCCAACGACACCATGCTCGACGCCCTGCGCGGGACCTTGAACCTCACCGGCTCCAAGGAAGGTTGCGCCTCCGGCGATTGCGGCGCCTGCTCGATCACGCTCGACGACAGCCTCGTGTGTTCTTGCCTCATGCTCGCGGTTGAATCCGAGGGCCACGAGATCCGTACCATCGAGGGCCTCGCCAACGGCGACAAGCTGCACCCGCTGCAGCAGAAATTCCTCGAGATGGCGGCGCTTCAGTGCGGCATCTGCACCTCCGGCATGCTGGTCGCCTCCGATGCGCTGCTCAAGCGCAATCCGAATCCCAGCGAGGAGGAAGTCCGCTTCTGGCTCGCCGGCAACCTCTGCCGGTGCACCGGCTATGACAAGATCGTCCGCGCGGTGATGGACACCGCCGCTGAAATG
>CADEDX010000483.1 GCA_902826195.1 uncultured Bradyrhizobium sp.
AAACATCAGCCCGCAATCAGGCTTAAAGCAGGCGGGACGGCGAAACAACCTGAGTTTGTTAATTTGTGGGGTGGGCACGCTGCGCTTTGCCCACCACACCTCAGTTCCTCAGATCGGATCCCAAGGGAAGATGTCCGCCGAGCGATCGAGCTTGTAGAAGGACTCCTTGAGCGCGGGCATGCCATGTTCGGCGATGGTCTGCGGCGTCCAGCCTTCGCTGCGATGCACCGAGCGCAGCGGGCGATTCTGGCTGAACAGGAAAATCTCGTTCATGCGCACGCCGAAAATCTGCCCGGTCACGTCCTTGGCGGCGTCGGACATCAGGTAGGCGCAAACCGGCGCGATCTTCTCCGGACCCATCTGCTTGATCTTCTCGACCCTGGCCTTCTGGGCTTCCGTCTCGGTGGGAATGGTGCCGATCATGCGGGTCCAGGCGAACGGGCAGACGCAGTTCGAGCGCACGTTGAAGCGGCCCATATCGAGCGCGATCGATTTCGACAAGCCGACGATGCCGAGCTTGGCCGCGGCGTAGTTGGCCTGGCCGAAATTGCCGATCAGGCCCGAGGTCGAGGTGAAGTGCACGAAGGAGCCGCTTTCCTGTTCGCGGTAAATTCGCGCCGCGGCATGAGAGACATAGAACGAGCCCATCAGGTGCACCTTGATGACGGCCTCGAAAGCTTCCACGCTCATCTTGTGGAAGATCATATCGCGCAGGATACCGGCGTTGTTGACCACGCCGTCGAGCCGGCCGAAATGATCGGTCGCGGTCTTCACGATCTTGCTCGCGGGGATTGCCTCGGCCACCGACTCGAAGTTGGGAACCGCGATGCCGCCGCGCTTCTTGATTTCCTCGACCACTTCCTCGGCGGGCGCAGCCGACGTGCCCGCGCCATCGGCGGCGCCGCCGGGATCGTTGACCACGACCTTGGCGCCCTCGGCGGCGCAGAGTAGCGCGATCTCGCGCCCGATGCCGCGGCCTGCGCCGGTGACGATGATGACCTTGTCTTGCAGTGATTTTGCCATTGGGAGTTCTCCGCTATCGATTCCGATTTTCGGCCGTCATTCCGGGGCGCGCAACGCGCGAACCCGGAATCCATCTTGCCGCACGATGGATTCCGGGTCTGCGCCATCAAAGTCGGCTGTTGCCGACTTGGACCTTGATATTTGCCGAGCTCGGGTAAACCCAAGTTCGGCCGGCACATCCCGGAAAGACGGGGTGTTACTTCTCGTTCGTAAAGATGATTGTGCCTGATGCCGCAAACATGCCGCCGACGCCGTGGCAGACGGAAATCGTCGCATCCTTGACCTGCGCCGGTGCGATGCCGCGCATCTGCCGAACGCTTTCCTGCAGCGCGTACATGCCGTACATGCCGGAATGCATGTAGCTCAATCCGCCGCCATTGGTGTTGAGCGGCAGCTTGCCGCCGGGGCGGGTGTTGCCGTCGGCGATGAATTTTCCGGTCTCTTCGTGCGGCATGAAGCCGAGATCGCCGAGTCCATAGAGCGGCAGATGTGCAAAAGCGTCGTAGATCATCAAATGATCGACGTCCTTATGGGCGATGCCGGCCTCCTTGAAGGCGGTGGGACCGGCGACCTTGAAGGCGCGCGAGGAGTTGAACGTCTCCATCTGGCTGACCATCGGCGTTTCGACGCTCTCGCCGGTGCCGAGGATGTAGACCGGCTTGTTTCGAAAGTCCTTGGCGCGGTCGGCGGAGGTGAGGATCAGCGCGCCGCCGCCGTCGGTGACGAGGCAGCATTGCAGGATGCGGAACGGATAAGCGATCATTCGCGAGTTCAGCACGTCCTCGACCGTGATCGGCGCCTTCATAGTCGCGCGCGGATTTTTCGCGGCCCATTCCCGTTGCACTACCGCCACCATGGCGATCTGCTCATGGGTGATGCCGTAGGTCTTCATGTAGCGCAGCACGGGAATCGGGAACATGCTGGGCGGACCGTAGACGCCAAAAGGCGCTTCGAACTGGCCGTTAAGGCTGTCCGCCGGCGTCGAGCGTGGCTGCTTGCCGATCATCGACTTGCCGCTTTCGGCATGCGTGATCAGCACGGTCTTGCAAAGACCCGCCTCGATCGCCGCCGCGGCATGGCGGACGTGCAGCATGAACGAGCAGCCGCCGACGGAGGTGCCGTCAACCCAGGTCGGCGTGATGCCGAGATAATGGGCGATCTGCTGCGGAGTCTCGACGGCGGTGGCGATGCCGTCGATATCGGACAGCTTCAGCCCGGCATCGGCGATGGCGTTGAGCGCCGCATCCGCATGGAGCTGGATCTGCGACATGTTCGGGATGACGCCGAGCTCGGTGGTCTCGGCTGCGCCGACGACGGCGACTGCGTTTCTGCGCATGATGCTTAGCCCTTCGCCGGACGGAACAAGGGAAGGGTGATCTTGTCGTCGAGTTTTTCGAACGCAACTTCGAGCTTCATGTCGAGCTCCAGCGCCTCAGGCGTCTGCGGGCAGTCGATGATATTGCTCATCATGCGCGGACCCTCGTCGAGTTCGACGACCGCGATCGCGTAAGGCGGGGTGAAGCCGGGCGCCGCCGGGCGGTGGTTGATGACGTAGCTGTAGAGCGTGCCCTTGCCGCTGGCCTTGAAGACCGAGACCTTGCGCGAGGCGCAGCAGGGACAGAAAGGACGCGGCGGAAAATAGACATTGGCGCAGGCGTCGCAGCGCTGCAGGCGCAATTCGCCGGCCTGCGTGCCGTCCCAGAAATGCTGCGTTTCGGGCGTGGGCTTTGGTTTCGCGCGCGCGGGCTCCGCCATATCGGCTGTTCTCCTTGGGAAACGGGCGCCGGGGGCGCTTGTTGCGATCTTGATGCGACATTTGACCATTGCCCGTCAACGGTCCAGCAGCCGTGCTGCCGCATGGCTGCATTCCCACGCCGGAGAGCGCTTGTATGCCAGCGATTTTCCGCGCTAGGGTATTTCTCACTGCGAAACATGATGCGCGTCACGGCGATGGAGTTCAGGTGCGAACCATTCGAATAGGCTCGGGCGCCGGCTATTCGGGCGATCGCATCGAGCCTGCGATCGAGCTCGCCGAAAAGGGCGACATCCAGTATCTGGTGTTCGAATGCCTCGGCGAGCGCACGGTGGCGCTGGCGCAGCAGGCCCGGATGAAGAACCCGGAAAGCGGCTTCGATCCGCTGCTCGAAGAGCGGATGCGCGCGGTGCTCCCGCTCTGCGCCGCCAAAGGCATCAAGATCGTCACCAACATGGGCGCCGCCAACCCGGAAGCGGCGGCGCGCAAGACCGCCGACATCGCGAAATCGCTGGGACTGTCCGCGCTGAAGATCGCTGCCATCGTCGGTGACGATGTGCTCGATGCCTGCAAGGACGGCGATCTGCCGATCATGGAATTCGACGGCACCATCAAGCAGCTCGGTAACCGGCTCTTGTCCGCCAATGCCTATCTCGGCGCCGAACCGATGGCGCAGGCGCTCGCCGCCGGTGCCGATATCGTCATCACCGGGCGCGCGTCCGATCCGGCGCTGTTCCTGGCGCCGATGATCCATGCCTTCGGCTGGGCGATGGACGACTGGAATCTGCTCGGGCAGGGAACGGTCGCCGGGCATTTGCTGGAATGCGCCGGCCAGATCACCGGCGGCTATTTTGCGGATCCCGGCTACAAGGATGTGGCTGATCTCGCTCGGCTAGGTTTTCCGATTGGCGAAGTCGGCGAGGACGGCAGCCTCGTCGTCACCAAGGTTGCGGGGTCAGGCGGCGCGGTGACGGCGCAGACCTGCAAAGAGCAGTTGCTGTACGAGGTGCATGACCCGGCTGAATATTTTCAGCCGGATGTCGTCGCCGATTTCTCACAGGTGACTGTCGAGGAAATCGGACCCGATCGCGTCCGTGTCAGCGGCGGCCGTGGCGCGAAGCGAACCGACACGCTGAAGGTCTCGGTCGGTTATGTTGACAGCTACATCGGCGAGGGCCAGATCTCCTATGCCGGCCCCGGCGCGCTGGCGCGGGGACGGCTGGCGCTGGAGATCGTCCGCGAGCGGCTCAAGCTGACCAATGTCGCCGCGAGCGAATGGCGGTTCGAACTGGTCGGTGTCGATTCCATGCACGGGCCGGGGGTTTCCGCGCGCGCCAACGAACCCTATGAGGTACGCGTGCGTGTCGCGGGGCGCACCGAAAACCTGCGCGAAGCGGTCAGGATCGGCAACGAGGTCGAGACGCTCTATACTAACGGCCCAGCAGCGGGCGGCGGTGCGTGGAAATCAGCGCGCGACGTGGTGGCGGTCGCTTCCGTGCTGCTGCCGCGCGAACTTGCAAAGCCGCAAGTCCGGTTCGTGGGGGCGTAAGGATGAAGCTGCGCGAGATCGCCCATTCCCGCACCGGCGACAAGGGCAATATCTCCAACATCTCAGTCATTGCCTATGACGCAAAACACTATCCGCTGTTGCTCGAGCAGGTGACGGCCGCAAAGGTGAAATCGCATTTCGCGGGTGTTGTTCAGGGTGAGGTGGTTCGTTATGAACTGCCCAATCTGTCTGCGCTGAATTTCGTGATGGACCAGGCGCTGGGTGGTGGGGTGACGCGCTCGCTGGCGCTGGATGCGCACGGCAAATCGCTGAGCTCGGCGCTGCTCGATCTCGACATCGCACCCGCGCCGCAAAGCCAGATGCCAAAAGGCGAATAACAAAGAAAGCGACCGACGATCATGTCTCATCCCACACTCGCCACCCTAGCTGCCGATCTTGATGCGGGCCGCACCACCGCGCGCAAACTCGTCGAGGCATGCCTCACGCGAATTTCCGATCCCGCCGGTGAGGGCGGGCGTACCTTCATCCATGTCGAAGGGGACGCGGCATTGGCCGCCGCCGACGCTATGGATCATCTGCGCAAAGCCAACGCCGCGCCGTCGCCCTATGCCGGCATTCCCGTGTCGATCAAGGATCTCTTCGACATCAGGGGGCAGGTGACCCGCGCTGGCTCCCGCGCGCTGGAGGATTCCGCGCCGGCCGAAGCCGACGCACCCGTGGTGGCGCGGCTGCGCCGGGCCGGCTTCATCGTGATCGGCCGTACCAACATGACCGAGTTCGCCTATTCCGGCATCGGCATCAATCCGCATTTCGGCACGCCGAAGAGCGCCTGGAACCGCGGCGTCGGTCACGTGCCTGGCGGCTCGTCCTCGGGCGCGGCGGTCTCGATCGCCGACGGCATGGCTTACGGCGCGCTCGGCACCGATACCGGCGGTTCGTGCCGGATTCCGGCGGCCTTTAACGGCATCGTCGGCTACAAGCCGACGCAGCGCCGCGTGCCGCTCGACGGCGGCGTGCCGTTGTCGTTCTCGCTCGACAGTTTTGGTCCGTTGGCGCGCAGTGTCGCCTGCTGCGCCGTATTGGATGCCGTGCTTGCCGATGAAGCGGTGCAGCCGCTGCAGCCGCGCCCGGTCAAGGGTATGCGGCTGGCGGCGCCGACCACGATCGCGCTCGACGATCTCGACG
>CADEDX010000484.1 GCA_902826195.1 uncultured Bradyrhizobium sp.
CGTCGACGTAGCGGAAGCGCTTCTGCTGGCGCAGCTTGTTGCGGTCGAGCAGCGGCACCTGCACCAGGAAGGTGAACGCGCCGCCGGCGACGCCGCGTTCGATGACGAAGCGGTCGAGATCCCAGAGCGCGGCACCGTCGGCGCTCTCGGTGGGTCGCCGCCCACTGAGCGCGACGCCGCTGACGGCGTTGGCACCGCTCAGGTTGGTGATCGTCGCCGGCGCCACCGCCTCCGGCGGCCGCACCGGCGTCTTGCGCCCGCAGGCGGGCAGGGCGGCCGCCGTCGCCAGCGCGACGAGCAGCGCCGGGCCGGCGAGCCAGGCGCGCATGGTCAGACGCCGAGCGCCCGCAGGCGCCGCTCGACGTTGGCCGGCGCGGTGCCGCCGACCGCCTTGCGGCGTTCGACCACTTTGACGCGCAGGCCCGCCATCGCGAGATAGGCGGCGCAGGTAAGGCCGTTATGGCCTGCCCCAATGATGACAACGTCGGTCTCGTTCATGCCAGCTTCAGCTTCAAAAAGGTTTGATCGGAATCGGAGCGAAGCGCCCCATCCGCGCTTTCTTATCCCGCATTGCTCGCCGTGTCGCCCTGTGCTCCATTGCGCGCCTCCGGTGGCCCCGCCGGACATCCCGCCGCCGGCGCCTGCCGGTTTCCTGCCGGAGTTTTGATGATTTCTTCCGATCCGTCCGCTGCCGTGGACCAGCCCTCCGAGAGCCGGAACCGGCTAGTCCTGGTCGTTTATACCGCCGCAATCTTCGTCAGCGCGCTGCTGTTGTTCTCGGTGCAGCCGCTGTTCACCAAGATGGTGCTGCCGCGGCTCGGCGGCTCGCCGGCGGTGTGGTCGGTGGCGATGGTGTTCTTCCAGTCGCTGCTGCTCGGCGGGTATGCCTACGCGCATTTCCTGATGCAACTGCGCAACCGCGCGATTCCGGTGGCGATCCACTTGGTGCTGCTCGGCTGCGCGATGATCACGCTGCCGCTGTCGATTGCGAGCGGGTGGGGCGAACCGCCGACCTCGGGCTATGCGCTGTGGCTGCTCGGCCTGTTCGCGGTGTCGATCGGTCTGCCGTTCTTCGCGCTCGCGGCCAACAATCCGCTGCTTCAAGCCTGGTTCGTGCGCACCGGGCATCCCAACGGCCCCGATCCGTACTTCCTCTACGCGTCGTCGAATATCGGCAGTTTCCTGGCGCTGTTGTCCTACCCGGTGCTGCTGGAGCCGATGTTCACGCTGCGCACGCAGAACCTGATCTGGACCGGCGGCTATGGCGTGCTGATCGTCTTGATCGCAAGCTGCGGCGTATTGCTGCTGCGCTCGCCTGCAAAGGCGGCGGAGCTGAACATGCCCGTGGACGACGGCGATGCGCCGGCGCCATCGTGGATCCTGCGCGCCCGTTGGATCTTCCTTGCCGCCGTTCCCTCGGGACTGCTGATTGCGGTCACCGCGCATATCTCCACCGATGTCGCTGCTGCGCCCCTGCTGTGGGTGCTGCCGCTGTCGCTTTATCTGTTGACCTGGGTGCTGGTGTTTCAGTCGCGGCCGTTGCTGCCGCACAAGTGGGTGCTGCTGGCTCAGCCATTGGCAATCGCCGGCGTGGTCGTGCTTTTGGCGGTTGGCGGCGAGCAGAATCTGCTGCTGACGCTCGGGGGGCACCAGCTCTGTTTCTTCGTGATTGCGATGGCCTGCCACGGCGAACTGGCGCGAACCCGGCCGGCCGCAAGGTATCTCACCGGTTTCTATGTCGCGCTGTCGTTCGGCGGCATGGTCGGCGGCCTGTTCGCCGGCCTGATCGCGCCCTTTACCTTCTCATGGATCGCGGAATATCCGATCCTGCTGGCGATGGCGGCACTGTGCCGTCCGTCCGGCAACGAACGCCTGCCGCGCTGGAGCGCATGGTATTGGCCATTCCTCGCCGTCCTGACTGTCGCGCTGATCGCACCGACCTATGCGACCGCCGGAAAACTGTTCATCTGGCTGGACACCAACCGGGTGTGGGTGATCGGCGCGGTCGGCGTGCTTTCCGCGCTGCTGACGCTTGGCCTCAACGCCAATCGCTGGAAGATATTTGCAACCGTCGCTGTCGCGCTGCTGCTGCTGCGCGCGTACCCGGCCGATGAAGGCCGGGTCGAGACGGTGCGCAGTTTCTTCGGCGTGCACAAGATCGTGGTGACGCCGAACGGCCAGTATCACGTGCTGATGCACGGCACCACGATCCACGGCGCCGAGAAATTCAAGAACGACGACGGAACGCCGGTCAAAGGCCAGCCGGAGCCGATCACCTATTACCACAAGGATGGCGGCATCGGTCAGGCGATCACTGCGATCCGCGAGCGCAAGGGCGCCCCGCTGCGTGTTGCCGTGATCGGCCTCGGCTCCGGTACGCTGGTCTGCGCCGCCGAGCCCGGCGAAGACTGGAAGTTCTTCGAGATCGACCGGACCATGGTCGATACCGCGCGCGACCCGAAATACTTCACCTATATCCAGGTCTGCGAGCCGACTCTGGAGCCCGTGATCGGGGATGCGCGGCTGACCTTTGCGCGCGAGCCAGACGGCGTCTACGACCTGATCATCGTCGACGCCTATTCATCCGATGCGATACCGATCCATCTGGCGACCGAAGAGGCGATGGAGATCTACAAGTCAAAACTCGCGCCGCAGGGCGCGGTCGTGATGCACGTCTCCAACCGGCATCTCGAGCTTTCCAGCGTCGTGGTCGGCATCGCCGACGCCAACGACATGAAGAGCTGGGTCTACAGCGAGGATTCCAACCGCGACAATGAATACATCTTCTCGACCTCTGTGGTGACATCGGCGCGCGAAGAGGCCGACGTCGGCAAGCTCGCGTCGTCGGATAAATGGGCGTTGACCGAGGCCGAGGATCACCAGCGGGTGTGGACCGACGGTTATTCCAACGTCCTGGGCGCGGTGTGGCGGCGGCTCAGACGCGGCGAGGAATAGATGAAGGGCAAGCTCCGGGCGCCACGGCGTTCCGGGCGACCCCTCTCATTCGAGGCGGATTTCTTCCTCATCGCGAACCGCGGTTGGTTTGTCCGATGACTTCGCCGTACCGGCCTCGAACTGCGTGAACGCTTCCAGCGCGTGGCTTGCGTACATCACTGACGGACCCGCGCCCATATAGATTGCCATTCCCAGCGTCTCGCTCACCTCATCCTTGGTGGCACCCTGTTCCACGCAAGCCTTGACATGGAAAGCGATGCAATCGTCGCATCGCACCGCGACCGCGATGCCGAGCGCGATCAGTTCCTTGGTCTTGGCATCCAGCGCCTTCGAAACCGTCGCCGCTTTCGCAATTCCCGCGAATGCCTTCATGACATCGGGAGCCGTTCCGCGAAGGCTGCGCAGCAGAGTGCTCAAATCATTGGTTTGCTGCGGCCAATTGGTCATCGATTTTGCCTCGTCGTTGCGATTTTGCCTCGTCGTTGCCGATGCAGCATATCGGTAGCGGCACTGGCAGGCATTGCGATGAATCAAGCCAGTCGCCGTCGGACCATTGCGATCATGCCAAGCAGGCCTATGATCGGAGCGTGTTCATCGAACCTACGGAAAGATCATGGCTAATTTTACTCCCGTCTCGGCCGCGATCGGCGGTGCGCTGATCGGGCTTTCCGCCGTCTTGCTGATGTTGTCGACCGGCCGGGTGGCCGGTATCAGCGGCATCTTCGCCGGCCTGTTGAATTGGCGTGGCGAGGACAAGCGCTGGTGCATCGCTTTTCTTGGCGGGCTCATCCTCGCTCCCATCCTGGCTGGCCTGATCGGTTACGGCATGGCGCAACCCAGACTGTCGTCGAATTGGGCTGTCATTGTCGTGGCAGGATTGCTGGTCGGGTTCGGCACCCGGCTCGGCGGTGGCTGTACCTCCGGTCACGGCATTTGCGGAATAGCCCGGCTGTCTCCGCGATCCGTCACCGCCACGATCGTCTTCATGGCGACGGCGATCATCACGGTCGCGGTCACGCATCACATGCTGGGAGGTTGAGCTATGCGGATCATCGCTCCCTTGCTGTGCGGCCTGATCTTCGGTGCGGGCCTGTTGATTTCAGGCATGGTGCAGCCGGCCAAGGTTCTGGCCTTCCTCGATATCTTCGGGGCGTGGGATCCGAGCCTTGCCGTGGTGATGGCCGCGGCGCTTGCGGTGTCGGCGCCCGGCTTTCGGCTGGCCGACCGCAGCGCACGGCCATGGTTTGCCGGGCAATATTTCCAGCCGGGCAAATCGGGGGTCGATCTGCCGCTGCTGGCGGGAGCCGCGCTGTTCGGAATCGGATGGGGCCTCGTCGGCCTGTGCCCGGGACCAGCGCTGGAAAGCCTCGCCACCCTGTCGCCAGGCATCATCGGTTTCGTCGCGGCGATGGCGTGTGGGGTGATGGCCCACGACGTCTGGCAGCAACGACGGCTGACCGCGCAACGTGATCGGCCGCTGGTAAGCGTGACGGACGGTTGAGACGGCGGCCGGAGATCGATCCGGCCGCATCAAATTCCCGGCTAGTTGAACAGCCCGCGCGGCTGATAGGTCTGCCGCGGCTGGTAGTAGTAGCCCTGCGGCGCCGGCACGTAGCCGGGGTTGCCGTAATTTTGTTGCTGGGGCTGCTGCTGATAGGCTTGGGTGTCGTAGTTGCTACGGCTGCTCGGCGGTGCCGGATACCGCGCTTCGTTGGAAGAACCGTCGGCGGGATAGATGTAACCATCGTCGGCGCGCGCTTGTGTCTGCGGCGCAAGGCGTTGCGCCGGCGGCGTGATCGCGACGGGATCGCCGGCGGAGCCGTATTGCTGTTCATATTGCGGGAGCGGCGCGCGACGGGCGACGGCGGTGTTGGCGCGCCGCGGATTGCGCGCCAGCGCCACCTGCGACGAGCCTGACAGCGTCACCGTGGTGTTGAGCACGCCTTGCTCCTTGACCAGCGCGAACAGCTTTGCGGCGTTCTCGCGCGACAGTCGCACGCAGCCATGCGACGCCGGCGAGCCGAGACGGTTGACGGAGTCGGTGCCGTGGATGGCGTGGCCGAGCTTGGTGAAGAACACCGCGTGCGGCATCGGCGCGTCGTCGAATTCCTTGGAGTAGTGATCCTCTTCCATGCGGAAGGCGCGGAAGCTGCCGTTCGGCGTCTCGTAGGAGGGCAGGCCCGATGATACCGGCCACCGGTATGTCTCGACGCCGTCGACGGCGACGGTCATCTGCTGATTGTCCTTGTCGACGGTGATGGCGACTTTGGCCTGGGCGGTGGCCGAAGCGAACAGCGTCACGGCGGTGACGGCAATGAGGAAGGAACGCATTTTACCTTTGGCCTCCAGGCCTTTGAACTAAAGCTGCCGGCTCTCTCCGTCCCCGGCCCACACTATGCCCCTGAACCAATACTGGTTCCAGAAACAGCACGTCTAATCGTTAACGCCCGCCGCGGCACAAACAAGGCCGCAGCACGGCGCAACCGGCGGCAAAGTGCTGACATTTTCGCGAGC
>CADEDX010000485.1 GCA_902826195.1 uncultured Bradyrhizobium sp.
GATAGGGCAGCGACATCGAGGTGTAGCGGATCTTGGTCGGGAACAGTTCGACCAGCATCGCCGCGATCGGCCCGTACACCATGGTGACGTAGAGCACCAGGACGAACAGCAGTCCGATCACCGCCGCGACCTGCGGTTTGAAGATGTCGAACGGATGCGCCATCTTCACGATCTGGGCGTCGCCGGCCTTCGGGTAGCCTGCGGCCTGCACCGCCGCCAGCACCGCCGGATTCGATGCCTTGGCATCCGTGTAGGCCGTATCCTTGCCGTTGATGACGACCTTCACCCCAGAGCCTGCTGCGCCGTAGCTGGTCGTATACCTGACCGACTGCTGCGCGAGGTAGGCGCGGGCGGTATCGCAAGGTGCGGTGAAGACGCGGGTGCCGACCGGGTTGAACAGATCGCCGCACAGCGCGGGATCCGAGACGACCTCGACCTTGACCGACTCAATGGCCTTTTCCAGCGCCGGGTTGGCGTTGGTGGTGATCATCCTGAAGATCGGGAAGAAGGTCAGCGCCGCGATCAGGCAACCTGCCAGAATGATCGGCTTGCGGCCGATCTTGTCGGACAGCGCGCCGAACACGACAAAGAAGCCGGTTCCCAGCAACAACGACCAGGCGATCAGCAGGTTGGCGGTGTAACCGTCCACCTTGAGGATCGATTGCATGAAGAACAGCGCGTAGAACTGGCCGGTGTACCAGACCACGCCCTGGCCCATCACGCCGCCGATCAGCGCGATGATCACGATCTTGGCGTTGCTCCAGTTGGCGAAGGCTTCGGTCAGCGGAGCCTTCGAGCTCTTGCCCTCGTCCTTCATCTTCTGGAACACCGGCGATTCATTGAGCCGCAACCGGATCCAGACCGAGATGCCGAGCAGCAGCACCGAGACCAGGAACGGAATGCGCCAGCCCCACTTCGCGAATTCGGCTTCGCCGAGCGCGGTACGGGTGAACAGGATCACCAGCAGCGACAGGAACAGGCCGAGCGTTGCCGTGGTCTGGATGAACGAGGTGTAGTAGCCGCGCTTGCCCATCGGGGCATGTTCGGCCACATAGGTCGCCGCACCGCCATATTCGCCGCCGAGCGCGAGGCCCTGCAGCAGGCGCAACGCGATCAGGATGATCGGCGCCGCGATGCCGATGGTCGCCGCGTTGGGCAGGATGCCGACGATGAACGTCGAGAGGCCCATGATCAGAATGGTGACGAGGAAGGTGTATTTGCGGCCGACGATGTCGCCGACGCGGCCGAACACGATGGCGCCGAACGGACGGACGATGAAGCCCGCGGCGAACGCCAGCAGCGCGAAGATGTCGCGCGTGGCCTGGTTGAACATTGGCTGGTTTGTGGCGGGATCGATGACGCCGAAGAACTGCGCGCCGATGATGCTGGCGAGCGAGCCGAACAGGTAGAAATCGTACCATTCGAACACGGTGCCGAGCGAGGAAGCGAGAATGACGAAACGTTCGTCCTTCGTCATTCCCGCGGCCTTGCCGGATGTGGCAGTCATAGTGGACATTTCAACACTCCCCAAAATTGATGCAAAGTCCGCCCTTGCCGAACTTGGCCGGATTAGCTGGGCTTGCTCCCAAGGTAACATCCCCGTGAATGCAGCCCCAATACGACTTTCGGCCCTTTGCACGCCGTTTGCGGCCGAGTTTTTCTAGGTCTCAGCGGAACCGTATTGCAGTGCACAAGGATGCGAGTTAACTGCTTTCAAACATGATAGGATTGGCCGCTTGCGCTCGACTGTCCAACGCGGGACAAAGCGCAGCGGACCAGTCGCTAGCCCGTGCAAGAGAGCCGAATGACGACCTCTGCCATTACCCGCCTCGTCATCGCCGATGACCACCCGCTGTTCCGCGATGCGTTGCGTCAGGCAGTCATGAGCGTCGTGGCGTCCGCCGTCGTCAGCGAGGCCGGCTCGTTCGACGATCTCACCGCGATGCTGGAACGGGGTTCCGACGTCGACCTGATCCTGCTCGACCTCACCATGCCGGGCATCTCCGGCTTCTCCGGCCTGATCTATCTGCGGGCGCAATATCCGGCCATCCCGGTGGTCATCGTCTCCGCCAGCGACGACGCCGGTACCATCCGCCGTTCGCTGGATTTCGGCGCCTCCGGCTTCATCCCAAAACGCTTCGGCGTCGAAACGCTGCGCGACGCGATCATGAAGGTGATGGAGGGCGACGTCTGGGTTCCGCCGGACACCGACCTCTCCTCGGCCGACGACCCCGACATGTCGCGCCTGCGCGACCGCTTGGTGACGCTGACGCCGCAGCAGGTGCGGGTGCTGATGATGCTGTCGGAAGGCTTGCTCAACAAGCAGATCGCCTACGAGCTCGGCGTCTCGGAAGCGACCATCAAGGCGCACGTCTCGGCGATCCTGCAAAAGCTCGGCGTCGAGAGCCGCACGCAAGCCGTGATTGCGGCGGCGAAGATCGCCGGCGGCCAATGGCGCCAGGGCACGCCGACGGGGTGATCGCAAATCTCTCCGCCGTCATTCCGGGTTCGCGCCAAGTGGCGCGCCCCGGAATGACGATCATCTACTCCGCCGCCACCATCTGTTGCGCCCGCCATTGGCCGAGCAGCGCGCGCAGCGAGGCCGGCTTCACCGGCTTGTTGAGGATCGCGATGTTTTCCTCGCGCGCGGCGGCGCGGACGTTGGGGCTGCGGTCCGCCGTGATCAGGATGGCCGGAATGGTTTCACCAAAGCGGCGGCGGATTTCGCGGATCGCAGCGACGCCGTTGCCGCGGTCGAGATGGTAGTCGACTAAGAGGCCCGTCACGCTGCGGCCGGCGGCCTCGATCGCCGCGATCGCGGCGTCGGGATCGGCCACCGCGATCACCTCGGCGTCCCACGCCGTCAAGAGCGTTTTCATGCCGTCGAGGATCGCCGGATCGTTCTCGATACAGACGATCAGCGCACCGCTCATCGGCGTCCGTGACAGCGGCGTCGCGCTGGTGACGGCGGCGGTGTGGTTGATCGCGGTCGCAATCGGCACCGTTACCGAAAACACCGAACCGCCGCCGGCGGTGGCGTCGATGGCGATGCCGTGGTTGAGCACGCGCGCCAGCCGTTCGACGATCGACAGGCCAAGGCCCAGGCCGCGGGCGATCCGCGCGCCCTGTTCGAGGCGGTGAAATTCCTTGAAGATCTCGCCGCGCTTGGCAACGGGAATGCCGACGCCGGTGTCCCAGACGCCGATCTGCAAGGATTGTCCGTGGCGGCGGCAGCCGACCAGCACACGGCCGCGCGGGGTATATTTGATGGCGTTGGAGATGAAATTCTGCAGCAGCCGGCGCAGCAGCGACCGGTCGGACTGCACCGGCAGCGAGCAGGGCACGAAAGTCAATTCCAGCCCCTTGGCGCGGGCGATCGGCGCAAACTCGATTTCCAGCGAGCGCATCAGGTCGGCCATCTTGAAGCTCGTGATCGCGGTCGACATCGCGCCGGCGTCGAGCCTGGAGATGTCGAGCAGCGCGCCGAGGATTTCCTCGATTGCCTCCAGCGAGTCGTCGATGTTCTCCACCAGGCGCGAATCCTCGCCGCCGCTGTTCTGCCGTTCAACCAGGCTGGTCACGTAGAGCCGCGCCGCGTTGAGCGGCTGCAGGATGTCGTGGCTGGCGGCCGCGAGGAACCGGGTCTTCGAGATGTTGGCGTCTTCGGCGGTGCTCTTGGCCTGCGCCAGCTCGGAATTCAGCCGGGTCAATTCCTCGGTGCGGTCGCGCACGCGCTTTTCCAAGGTCGCGTTGGCGCGCTCCAGCGCCTCGGCGGCCTCGAAGCTCGGCGTGACGTCGGAGAAGGTAATGACGAAGCCGCCGCCGGGCATCCGGTTGGAGCGGACCTCGATCACCATGTGGCGGTCGGGCAGGCGCTCCAGCCAGGGTTCGCCCTCGGTGGTATAGGCCTGCAGGCGCCGCTGCAGTAGCGCGTCGGGATCCTCATGGTCGGCGGCGCTGACGGCGCCCATGAATTCGAGGATTTCCTGTAGGGGAATGCCGAGCTGCACCAGATGCGGCGGCAGCGCGAGGATTTCGCCGAACTGGGCGTTCGAGCAGATCAGCTGCAGATCGGCGTCGAACACCGCGATGCCCTGGCGCACATGGTTCAATGCGGTCTGCAGGATCTCGCGGTTGAAATGCAGCGCGGCGTGCGAATCGTCGAGCAGTTTCAGCGCGGCTTTGGCCGAAACGGTACGCTTGCGCAGCAGCAGCGACATCACGAGGCGCGAGGAGGCCGCCCCGATCGAGGAGGCGATCAGGCGTTCGGCGTGCTGCAGCAATTCGAAATCGGCAGGCGCCGATGGATCGAGATGGCCTGGATGGCTGATCGCGAAGGCCTCGAAAGCCTGGGCGGCGCGCTCGGGACCGAGATATTGCGCCACCGTGCTCTGGATGTCCTGCACGGTCACGGTGGTGCGCCAGCGCCGGAACGGCGGCGTGATCGGCGTCAGCGCGCTGGGCACGAACAGATCGGCCTGCAGCCGCTCGATCGACGACGGGCGCTGTGCCAGCGACATCACGACGTAGGTCAGGATGTTGAGCGACAGCGACCAGATCACGCCATGCATCAGCGGCGGCAGATCGGCGCCGAACAGCGCCCGCGGCCGCAGCGCCTCGATGCCGAACGGGCCGTGCTGCAGGAAAAGCAGGCCGGCGGTGCTGCCGTCCAGGAAACTCGGCACGAACAGCGCATAGGCCCACACCGCAAAGCCGACCAGCATGCCGGTCATGGCGCCGCGCGCGGTGCCTTCTCGCCAGAACAGCCCACCGAAGAAAGCCGGCGCCAGTTGCGCAAGTGCTGCGAACGACAACAGGCCGATCGCCGCCAGTTGCGCGTTGCCGAGCGCGCGATAGTACAGATACGCCATCACCATGATGGCGAAGATGGCGAAGCGGCGGATGCTGAGCAGGAAGTCGCCAAAATCCTTGCTATTGTCGCGCGCCGTCGGGCCGCGCTGCAGCACCAGCGGCAGCACGATGTCATTGGAGACCATGATGGAGAGCGCGACGCATTCCACAATCACCATCGCGGTCGCCGCCGACAGGCCGCCGACGAACACGGCGATGCTGAGCAGCGTGGCATTGGCCTCGATCGGCAGCGCCAGCACGTACATGTCGCTGTCGACGGCGCCGAACGGAAAGGTGACGAGGCCGGCAAGCGCGATCGGAATCACGAACAAATTGATCGCGACCAGATAGAGCGGAAACAGCCAGCGCGCGCGGCTGACTTCCTCGGTGCTGGAGTTTTCCACGACGCTGACGTGAAACTGCCGCGGCAGCAACATGATGGCGCAGAACGACAAAAGCGTCATGGTGAGGAAATTGCCGATCGACGGCACGTATTCGATCGCGCGCACCGCCTCCGGCGTCTTCATCGCGCGTTCGATCAATTCGACCGGCGTGAACATCCAGAAGGTGACGAAGGCGCCGGCGGCGAGGA